>NZ_BAAAZP010000049.1:0-262291 GCF_039536965.1 Nonomuraea antimicrobica
CTCGGCGTAGACGTAGGTGCGGGTGGCGGACTCGGCGGGCGTCGGCAGTTGAAGGGTGGCGATGCCCAGGACGGCCAGCGCCAGATCCTGGCCGAACTCCGCGGCCAGCAGCACCTTGGCGTTCACGACCTCGGCCGCGCTGAACTCCACCCCCAAGGCCAGCCAGTACGAGCCCTGCCGCGGGGCGATCCACTGCCGCGCCCGGCCCCCCGGCACGGCCGGTAGCCTCCCCTCCAGCACGTCCAGCACGTGCGTGGGCTTGGCGTCCTCCGAGTCCGGCCCCTGCTTGTTCAGGACCAGCAGCGGGTAACCGGTCACCTCCGTCGGGGAGGGCAGGGTCAGCTCCCTGTTGAAGCCGAACCCGGCCATCAGCCCGGTGACCAGGATCGGCGGCAGCTCCAGCAGCGGCCCCTCAAGCTGGGCGAACACGAACAGCGAGGGCTCGCCGTTCTTCAACTGCGCGTAGGAGCCGACGGCACCCAGCGAGAAGTTCGGCAGGGCGATCGTCGCCGCGCCGTCGTACTGGAACGCCACGTCCGGGCCGAGCTGGTCCTCGGGCAGGTGCAGCAGGGCGCCGGCGATCACCACCGGAGGCGCGCTGTAGCCGATGCCGAAACCGTCCAGGTTGAACGTCGGCTCGAACCTGTCCAACGGCGATCCCACCGCGAGCCCGTCCAGCGACATGGACAACGGCCCCAACGCGACCGAGACGTCCAGCGCGAAGAACAGCACGTTGTGCCGGTACGACACGCCCACCCGGTTGATCTGGACGACGCCGAGCTTCTTCTGCACCGTGATCCACTGGACGGTGGAGGCCGGCCCGCCGGACGGCGTGCCCTGTGGGGCGGGGGTGCCGCCGCCCGGGACGGCCGGGGCGCTGGGCTGCCCGCTCCCTGGGGAGGCGGGAGCGCTCGCCGACGGCACACCGAGAGCGATCGGTGTGCTCTCGCTTCCGACCTTCAGCTCAGCCAGGGCCGCGACGCCCGACTTCAGCCCGGCCGCCGGCAGCGGCACCACCTCAGGCAACAGCCCGTTGACCACGCTGACCGCCTGCGGGGCGAAGTCGCCGGAGCTGTAGAGGATCTGCAGGTTCTGCACGCCCAAGGTCCCCACCGTCGACAGGAACCCGCCCACCAGGGGAAGCTGGGAAAGGTCGAGGTCAGCCGACAGGTCGATGCCCAGGCAGAAGCGTGCCGCACCGTCCGCGGTCTTCACCCGGACGAACTTGGCGTCCTTCAGCCCGATCCGCAGGCTGTCGGGAACGTCCGCCGCCAGGTCGGCCGACAGGTGCGCCACCCAGTCGCGCAACACGATCTCGATGCCCCCGTCGGGACCGCGGAACGTGGCGGCGAACACCTCGATGCCGGACCCTTCCTTGTCGAAGACGACATCGAACTCGAATCCGTCGATGTTCAGCGTTCCGGTGTATCGCGTCTCTGAACCATCCCGGGTGGCCGTCACGCCGAGCGCGGCACGTACCCCGTCCGCGATCATCATGTCGCCCTGTAACAGGGCCTCGTAGCCGGCGCCGGCGCCCGTGGTGTGGGAGAACCACAAGCCGGTCAGTTCCAGGGAGTTGACCGGGCCGGGCACGTCCGTCAGACCCAGCGCCGCGACCGCCTCGGCCAGGCCGAGGTGCTCACCGGCAGCGATGCCGCCCTGGAAGGTCCAGCCTCCCGTCGCGCCGCCGTTCTTGGCCGCGAGGACGTCGATGCCGAGGGAGCCGATCTCCACGGTGCCCGCGACGGTGGCGACGAACTTCTCCACCTCGTCGTAGGACAGGTCCAGGGACAGGGAGCTGATCGCGAAGTGCTCGATCCGCCACAAGCCGGTGACCTTCATCCGGACGATGTAGGCGTCCCCGAGCGCGGCGGCGAACGACAGGTCGCTGACGGCCAGCTCGGAGGGCAGCTCACCCGCCGGTATGCCGAACGACTCCAGCAGCGACCCGACGCCGATCGGCTGGTCGCCGCGCACCCGACCGGTGACACGCAGATCGGGCAGCCACACGGCGACCTGGAGAGGCAGGGCCTTGATGTCCAGATCGGCCACCACCGCCACGGACGTCACCTTGTAGGCGGCTTGCCGTCCCTTCGTCAGGCGGTAGTCGAAACCGGCGACGTTCCTGAGATCGAACCCGAACCCGCGCAACCCCTCCTGCGCGCTCTTCCACACGTCCCCGCCGAAACGCTCGCCCAACTCCTCCAGCGCGGCGGCGAAGGCGCCCGCCCGGGTCGGCCGCACGGCGGCGGTCAACTGCGCGGAACGGGTCGCGGTCACCGTCGAGGTCACCTCGACCTTTTCGAACGTTCCACTGAGGGCGAGTGTGACCGTGCCCTGGCTCGTCACGGTCACCGTCACCCCGGTCGCCGCCACGGTCGCGCTCGCACCGGCGGGCCAGGCGAAGGACGCGCACGTCAGCGACAGCGACAGCGACGTATGCCCCGCGTCCAACTGCGGCTGACCCGAACCGGACGCCCCTTGACAGACCCCGTTCGGGAACGTGCCAATCATGTCGCGCAACCGCTCGGGCAGTGCGGTGTCCGCGGCACTCAGCACCGGCCGATCACCCAGACCGACGATGTGCGCACGCAAAGCATCAAGATCCACGCCGTTGTCTCCGCCGGGTTGTCGCTCAGCCACGGCTCACTGCCTGCCTCTCGGTTCGGTGTCCGATCACGTGATGTTCTCGCCGAGTTTCACGCCGTCGCCGATGGCGGCCCTGGCCTGCTCCACAGTCACGTCGTCTGGCGTACCTGGCCATTTCAGCGTGTCCGTGCCATTGTTCGCCTTCCTTGAGAACTTATCCCATTTGGCGACCACGGCGTTGAAGCAGCCGAGTTTGTTCGTGCCCATGGTGCGTGGATTCGACTGACTCCAGGTAAAGGCCCAGCTGTGCTTGAAGGAGTCGTAGTAACCGCCGAACCGGGCCATCTCCGAAGTCATCCTGACGACCACGTCGAAGTCTGTCTGGAGATTACCCGACTTCTGTGGGTGCCCGTCTTTCTGGTGTTTCAGACAGTCGTAGAGGCGCTGCAGCGAATCCTGCATTTGTTTCCGGCTCAGCGGCACCCGCTGCACGAGGTCGCCGTACCGAATGTCGATGACCTGGTCCGTGTTGATCCGGGTTACGGGCTGACCGGGGCGGGGTGTGTCAGCGAGGCCGACCCCCAGGTATTTGGCGGGCTCGTTGTCGATGGTCCACCCGACGAGATAGAGGTCCTTCTTCTTGAAGTACAGTTGCACGGACTGCTCGTACGGCAGGTCGATGTCGACGCACATGAAATTGCGGTCATCGGAGTCCGGCAGGTTAGCGTGATAGGTGTGAAATCTGGCCCGGAGAAACTCTATCACCGCGAAAAAGCGTCGGTTGCTGGGTACGCGCTCTTCATCGAATCCGAGTGATCCTTCCCCCGTGAGAATATCCTCGTCATCAAGGGCCAACCGTCAACCCCCTCATCGATACCAAGATCGATCTGCTGACAGTCGTATACTCTCCCGCATCCCACACACATGCAATACACGCATGCCGACATTTTTCCGCCGAACCATGTCAAGACGTACGGACACCACCCAAGGGCCTCGGAGCCGCCGATCGCGGCTGGGCGCGCATGCTCAGCAAGCGGAGGGGGGCCTGCGAAGCGCTTGCCTCGGCCGCGTGGTACGTCAGCACCGGCCATCGTGACGGTTCCTGGATGACGGTTGATCGCGTCCTCAATCGGCCTGTGCGTCCCACCAGCGTGGCGGGTCGATGTCGGGTGCGTCCGGGTTGGTGAAGTGGAACGGCACGCCGAGGCTGCGAGCCACTGCCCAGCCCTTCTCGACGGCCTCGATCGCTTCTGGCCATGGCGGCACCTCTCCGTTGAACGCGCGCAGGTCGGTCCCACGGCGAATCGATGCCAATGCCCGCTCATCGAAACGACGATGCTCCCGGCCCGGCTGCCGCACGATCGCGACCAGCACGACGAACCAGCCCCAGGAGTCTCCATCCCACAACGCCTCGATCGCCGCCACCGGCTCGCTCAGCGCATGGGCCCTCTCGATCAGATGGGAGAGCTGCACCGGCGGTGCCGCAGGATCAACCAAGCCATGCTCAGCGAGCAGAATGGACCGTCGCCCGAGCATGAGCTGGGCCTCGTGCAGATCAGGTGTGGGATCGAGCCCGCCTTCGGATCGCAACAGCCAGATGGCTTCGAGCAGCCGCCGGCTACAGAGCAGCCCGTCGATACGATCGCGAACGCCCGAGGGCAACTTCTCCCACCGGCTATCACGCTGTTGCATACCGTCACTCTCGCCAACGAAGATCACGGTGGCGCAACGAGCCCGACTGCTCATTTGTCAGGCGTCGCGAGCAGCACCGACCAGCCGAACACCCTGACCGCCAGCAGACACAGAAGGCGGAACAACACGAGAGCCAAGCCTGGAAGGCCAGGTCAGACCCCCTGCATTGGTTCTGGCGCCGGACAGCCTCCTACAGTGGGTGTCTGTGCTTTATGGAAGATCTGTGGAAATCAGCGCACTCGACGAGGTGATCGCGCGGGCCCGCGATGGCTTCGGGGGTGCGGTGGTGTTGCGGGGCAGGGCGGGGGCGGGCAAGACTGCCCTGCTCGATGCGGCGGCCGCGCGCGGTGGGGCGATGCGGGTGTTGCGGACCACCGGCGTTGAGTCGGAGTCCGACCTCGCGTTCGCGGCGCTGCACCAGGTGCTGTGGCCGGCGACCGGCTCGCTCGACGCGCTGCCCGAGCCGCAGCGCGTGGCTTTGGGCGCGGCCCTGGGGCTTGCCGCGGGCAGTGTCGGCGATCGGTTCCTGGTGGGGGCCGGGGTGCTCTCGTTGCTGGCCGAGGCCGCCGCGCCGGACGGGCTGATCTGCGTGGTCGACGACTTCCAGTGGGTGGACCGGGCCTCGGCCGATGCGCTGCTGTTCGCCGCCAGGCGGTTGGGGACGGAACGGATCGCGATGTTGTTCGCCGTACGCGGGGACGCCGCTGTCAAGGGTGTGCCGCTGACGGTGGACGTGCGCGGCCTGTCCGAGTCCGCCGCGGCCGAGTTGCTGGAGTCCCGTTGCGGTGTGCTGGCCCACCAGGTGGCACGGGAGCTTGTCACGTCGACCCGCGCGAACCCGCTCGCCCTGGGCGAGGTCGCCGCTCGCCTGACGCGCGAACAGCTCGCCGGGCGCGAACCGCTGCCCGACCCGCTGCCCGGCGGTGCCCGGCTCTTCGGTGATCGGGTGGCCGCGTTGTCCGCTCCTGCTCGGCTGGTCGCCCTGGTCGCCGCCGTCGAGGCTGACCTCGACCTGGTCCTGCGCGCCACCGACCGGCTGTTCGCCGAGCAAGCGGGACGGCCAGGTGAGAGCACGGGGGACGGGGTCGGGCGGGTGGCGTTGGCTGAGCTGGAGGAGTCCGGGTTGGCCGGGGTGTCGGGCACGAGCGTGCGCTTCCGTCATCCGCTCATCCGATCCGCGGTGCACGAGGCGGCCGCTCCCGCCGACGTCCGCCGCGCGCACGCCATCCTGGCGGAGCTGACCTCGGACGACCGCCGCGCCTGGCACCTGGCCGAAGCGGCCCTGGGCCAGGACGAGCAGGTTGCCGCCGCGCTGGTGACCGCCGCGGAGCGGGCACGTGACCGTGGCGGGTACGGCGCCGCCGCCACCGCCCTGGCCAGGGCCGCCGAGCTGACCCCCGAGCCGCGCGCCCGTGCCGTCCGACTGAAGGACGCCGCCGTCGCGGCCTGGCTCGGCGGCCGTCCCGGACAGGCGGAGTCGCTGCTGGCCGAGGCGCGCGAACGGGCCGACGGGGACGCCACGCTCGCCATGGAGATCGCCCAGCTCCGGGGCCGGTTCGAGCTGAACTCGGGCAACGCCGCCGAGGCCGTACGAATCCTGGCGGCGGGTGAGAGCCTGGACCTGCTGGCCGACGCCTCAGAGGCGGCCTCGTACGTCGGCGACACGGCGGCCGTCGTCGAACTTGGCCGGCGGGCCGCGGCGCATCCTGAGGGGTTCCTGCGGGACACGGTGGCCGGGATCGGCCTGACGCTGGACGGCGACGCTGCCGGGCCGGGCCTGCTGCGGCGGGCGCTGGCTCGGGCCGGGGAGCTGGAGGACGCGGCGGGACACCTGTGGGCGGCGGCCGCGGCCAGCTACCTGGGCGAGGCGGACCTGGCCGGCGAGCTGGCCGGTCGGGCTGGGCGGGTGGCCAGGGTGTCGGGGATGAGCGGGCAGCTACCGGTCGTGCTGGAGTTCGTGGCGACGGCCGAGCGCATCGCCGGCCGGCTGGCGCGCAGCCAGGCCGTCTCCGAGGAGGGCCTGGAGCTGGCTCGTGAGGCCGGGTACGAGAACACGGTGGCCGCGCACCTGGCCAACCTGGCGGTGCTGGCGGCGCTGCGGGGCGAGGAGGAGCCCTGCGAGCGGCAGGCCCGCGAGGCGCTGGCCATCGCCATCCCGCACCGGGTCGGGTTGCGTGCGGGCGTTGCGTCGTACGCGCTGGCGATGCTCGACCTGTGCCTCGGCCGGTTCGCGGCGGCGCACGACCGTTTCACGGCCATCGCCGCGGCAGGACCGGGCGCCGGGCATCCGACCGTGGTGTGGCGGACGACCCCGGACCGCGTCGAGGCCGCCGTGGGCGCGGGCGACGAGGCGGGCGCGCGGGCGGCGCTGGCCGCGTACGAGCAGTGGTCGACGCACGCCGCCACGGCCGAGTCGCGCGCGCTGCTGGCCCGTTGCCGGGGCCTGGTCGAGTCGTCCGAGGACGCCTTCGGCGAGGCGCTGCGGCTGCACACCAACCCGTTCGAGGCGGCCAGGACGGCCCTGCTGCTGGGTGAGCGCCTGCGCCGAGCTCAACGGCCGGGCGAGGCGCGGGCGCATCTGCGGACGGCGTGGGAGACGTTCGAACGGGTGGGCGCACGGCCATGGGCGCGGCGCGCGCAGGACGAGTTGCGCGCGGCGGGCGAGAGCGGGCAGGCCCCGCCCGCGGCCGTGCTCGATGCGCTGACCCCGCAGGAGCTGCGCATCGCCGGCCTGGTCGCGGACGGGTTGTCGAGCAAGCAGATCGCCGCCCAGCTCTTCCTGAGCCCGCGCACGGTCGAGTACCACCTGTACAAGATCTATCCGAAGCTGGGCATCAGCTCCCGTACGGATCTGGCGCGACTAGTAGTTCTACAGAAGGCGCCCGTAGCCGAAGACGACATGCTCTGAGACATGCAAAACGTGAACATCTGGAGTGAAGAGTTCGGCGCCGGGACGGACACGCCGATCCTGCTGATCATGGGTTCGATGTCGCAGGGCATCCTGTGGCCGGACGAGTTCGTCGGCCGCCTGACCGCCGGAGGCCGCCGGGTGATCCGCTACGACCACCGCGACACCGGCATGTCGGGCACCGTCGACTTCGAGGCGGAGCCGTACACCTGGGACGACATCAAGAACGACGTCTACCGCGTGCTGGATGACCACGGCCTGGAGAGCGCGCATCTGGTCTGCCACTCGGCGGGCGGCCTGCTCGGCCAGTTCGTCGCCGTGGAACGGCCGGAGCGGGTGCGCTCGCTGACCGTCATCGGCTCCTCCCCGCTCGGCGGGTGCGAGGGCCAGGTGATCATGCGGGCCCTGATGGGACAGCCGCAGCCCGAGGGCAGCCTGCCGGAGCCGGCACCGGAGTTCGTGGCCTTCTACCGTACGCTGATGGCCGCCCCGCCACCGGCGGACCGGCGCGCGCGGATCGACGGCATGATCGCCGAGCAGCGCCTGCTGCACGGCACCGGGTTGCCGTTCGACGAGGACGCGGCGCGCCGGCTGCAGGAGCGGATCTACGACCGGGCCCGCGACCTGTCGGCGGTGGCCAACCACCGGATGGCCGCGATGGCCAAGCCCGACTTCGAGCCGGTGGGCGTACTCCATCAGGTGAAGGCACCCACACTGGTCATCGAGGGCAGCCACGAGCCGGCCAAGCCGGGCCACAGCGCGCTCATCGCGGAGCAGATCCCGGGGGCGCGGCTGATGATCGTGGCGGGCATGGGCCACACACTGCCGCCCGAGGTGCACGAGGAGCTGGCCGCCGCCATCCTCGCGCACACGGCCGGGTGACCTGCCGCGAACGAAGCGCTCACCATCGGCCGGCTCGCGCGGGTCCTTCGACGACGGCGCCCAGGTCACCCATGATCGGGACCGTGCCTGCTATCTGCTGAGGACACTCTTGAGGCTCGTGTTACGAGTTCTCAGCACACATGCCCGGTCATGGTCGTATCCCAGCGCATACCGGCGACCATGTGCTCGAGGTAGCCCGCGTCGCTGACCGTCACCACGATCTCTGCGTAAGGACGGTCAGCAAAGGAGCGGCCCCGCAGAAGCTTCCATGCGCCATAGTCGTCCAGATCGGCGGGGCCGTCCGGCTCCTTCGGATCCCAGGGCTCGTTCGGGTCCTTCAGCGCTGCGACTTCACTCAGTAGCGGGACGTTCCGATACGGGCTGATGTCGTAGGAGGTCACGATGTCGGCGGCGCATTGTGCGAACTCCTCGGCGTTGCCGGAAGTCATCACGGAATAGCCGGGGCGGCTCCCCCCGCTTAGCTCGTACACGTCTTCCGCTTTGCGCCTAGGCTCGAGGACGGTCCTGCCGTCGTCCGCGAGTAGGTACCCATCACTGGTTACCCTTATTTCCTTACCGAGGATGAGTTCGAAGAGTTTCGGGAACTCATCTTTCAGCCGCATGCCTGCGGTGACGTCCTTGCCCTGCTCCTCGGTGAAGGGGCATCGGCCTCCGCCGCGCTCATCGTCGCGTTCGTTGCGCCAATATCCGTTGTCCAGGTGCCACCAGGCGTCCACCAGGAGAGACAAGGGAAAGACGGTCTCCTCCGGCACGTACGGGACGTCGGGGTTGACGAGGTGAACCTTCCCGCGGAGGGTCGAGCCCTCGACGGAGTCGACGGACACGGTAAAGATCGTGGTCATGCTGGGCCGCCCCTTCAGATGGAAACGGTGGTCACACTTGATCACCAGTCAGCCCGGATAGTAGACGTCTGTACTGACACCCGCTCCTGCCGTCAGAGTGCTCGCCCTCGGCGGTAGCAGGCGCTGAGCGCTCAGCCGGTCGGCCAGGGCGACGAACGAGGTCCAGCGGCGCCGTCCTCGGCCTCGACGGCACCTCGCGCCTGTGTTGACGGCTCTCTTGAACGCGGCAGGATCAGAAGGCGTACTTGAACGCGGCGGGATCAGAAGGCGTAAGGGCCGAAGCGGCCCCAGGCGATGACAACGGTCAGGGCGAGCAGGATCACGTTGACGGCGATGCCCGACGACTCCTTGCGGCGGGCGTGGGCGGCGGCGGCGCCGAGCATGGTGATGGCCAGGCCGATGGCGGCCAGCGGGGTGAGGATCGGGGCGATGCCGGTGACGGCGGGCAGGATCAGGCCGAGGGCGCCGAGAAGCTCGACCACACCGATCAGGCGGACCTGGGTGGCGGTGAAGTCCTCCACCCAAGGCATCGTGGGGCGCAGTTTCTCCATGGGCCGGGTGAACTTCATGACCCCGACCAGGCCGAAGGCGGCGGCCAGGACGGCCTGAAGGATCCACAGGAACACGTTCATGTCAGTTGCTCTCTTCCGCTGGGCGATGCAGGGGTGCTCGGCTTGGTCGCGGTCGGCGTAAAGGGACGAGAGGCCATGGCCCTACGGACCAGGTTGATCACTCGGAAGGGGGAAGCCGTCGGGGGCCTCAGTAGTAGGGGCTCATGAGCTCGGTGGCCCAAGCCGGCTGGGTCACAGGATGACGGGGTGCGAACTCGGTCAGGTACGGCTTGATATCCAGGATCGGTGTACCTGACAACGCGTCCAGGTCGGCGACGTGCAGGTCCAGGCCGTCCATGGCGAGGAGCCGGCAGCGGGAGACGCCAAGACGGTTGGGACGGTACGGCCCGCGGTGGGCGAAGATTCCCACCGGGGCTGCGCCCGGGTTCCCCCGTGGAGGACGGGGATCGGTACGC
This sequence comes from Nonomuraea antimicrobica, assembly GCF_039536965.1. NCBI lineage: Bacteria > Bacillati > Actinomycetota > Actinomycetes > Streptosporangiales > Streptosporangiaceae > Nonomuraea > Nonomuraea antimicrobica. The sequence continues at coordinate 9,962 of NZ_BAAAZP010000049.1, forward strand.
ACCTTGGCCGGGTCGATGCGATCAAAGAGGAAGACGACCTCCAGGTGGGAGAAGTCCTCCAGACCGAGCACCGCCGAGGTGGTGAAGGTCTCGCCGTCCAGTCGGATCACGGCCCGAACGTCGTGCCAGTCGTCTTCGACCATCTCGCTGCGCCCGCCCACCACCCAGCCGACTGGTTGCACGGTCACGGTGTCGGTCGTCATGGTGATCTCCACGTTCCAGTAGCGGCCGAGAGTGCCGCGCGGCAATCCGGCCGGCATCTTGATGGTCGTGCTCTTGCCGGCCGAACACCGATCCGGCGGGAACGAGCAGCGACACCTCATCGACAGCCCACGCCTGGGCCGTGCCGTACACCTTCGTCAACGCTTCGATCTCGATCACGTCGGCCCCTTGCTGGGGGACCCGGCTCCGGGTAGCACTGACAATCGACACGGCTGGATCTCTTCTCTAGAGTTCATATCTAGTGATTGAGTCTAGAGATAGACTCTAGCCATGAGTAGTGTCAAGCCGGCGAGCGTGCGAGCGCAGAAGGCGCGACAGCGCATCGTGGTGGCGGTGCTGGGAACTGTCCGTGCGGGACGGATGCGGCGCGACCAACCTTCAGGACGTCGCAGACAAGGCCGAGGTCGCGGTGCAGCAAGCGCGCCCTGCTGAAAGAACTGGTCGACGCCACGGTCGCGGGCGACGCCGCGCGTCGGCCGATAGACGGGCTTCCCTGCGCTGTGTCCCGCCCCTGACGAACTGTGCGCGGAACCTTGACCGCGCCGCGCCGCCAGGCGCAAACGTCGCCCCCAGAAGGACCGCGCGGGTCAGCGAGCGGCGAAGCGGGTCCGGCCCGGCCGGTGTGGTCCTGCTCCGTCCGCCCGGCGGGCTGTGTTTCCGTACGGCACGGGGTGACCCGCGCCGTACGGGCGGAAGCGGATGGCGCAAGCCCGAACGGGCTCAGGATTCAGGCGACTTGCCCGCTCTCGTCGGGTACACCTCCTCAACCGAATCCCCGGCCTTGCTACCCCCTTCAGGGCACTGACGAGGCGGGAAGCCGTGTCATCAGGACAGCGGGCGTGCCGCCGTGGTCTCGTGCAGATAGATCATGGCGTCGTAGGACTTCCCGAGAGAGACCATGCGCTCGGGTTCCGGCCAGAGCCTGCCGGCGTCACGCGTAGGCCGTGGCCTGTCGAGCCAGGCGCGGGCCGAGGCGGACGTGGTACGCATGTCCAGGAAGTAGTCGGAGGAGCTGACCCGGCTCAGTGCATGGTTGTTGCCGCCCTTCTGGGGAGGCCCGACCGTGACGGTTCGCCACCGGCCGTTCGCGTCCTGCGCCCTGAAAGACCCCTGGCCGAAGGCGAGACCGATGGCGACGTAGCGGGTGCCCAGCCGGTCGCGCAGGAAGGCGCCCTGCACCTTGGGGTAGAGCTTCGCGTCGTACGGCACGTACGCCACATGTGCGTTGTGGGCCGACAACAGGATCTTCGCCCCCGTGTTCTCATGCCACCATGCGACGTTGTCGGCCATGATCTTGTCCCGGTATCGGAGGCCCTTGCTCACCTGCTCAGGATCGTCGGTGTCGAAGGACAGCGCGGTGGCGCTCTGGACGATGGAGCGCGCGTTCTGCACGGCCCACACATACTTGTCCCGGTCCGGCCCCGGATGCCGTCGCAGCAGGTCCAGGGCCTGGTTGGCCTGGGACACCAGCGCTTCGCGCTCGTTCACCGGCAGGCTCAAGAAGGCGTCGGCATCCCGCACGGCCCGCAGCTTCCGGTAGTGGGCATCGATCTCCGGCAGGAGCGCGGGCTGGTAACGGCGCACGTAGTCGGTGACCAACGTGATGAGCTGCGCACCCACCGCGGGATAATTGGCGTCATCGCCCATGAACTGAATCTTCTTCACCTGGTGCGTGTTGTAGTCGCGCATCCACCTGATCAGGTCCAAATATTCCTGGACGGTCCACATGTCCAGCTTCCCGAACTCCTCCTTCATGATCACTCTCGGGTCGCCCTTCCCGTGCAGGACGTAGTCGTTCAGCCGCAGCCCGGCGCTCCACCCTGCTTCCAGCGAGAACGTCGTGAACCCCTTCTCCTCAACGAGGTAGCGGAACACCCTGTGCTTCATCGTGAAGAACTCGCGTGCTCCATGCGTGGCCTCGCCCAGTCCCACCACCGCGGCCCCGCTCACAGCCCGGCCGAGCGGGCGAAGGTCACCCAGATCACCGGACGGCGCGGTGCCGCGCAGGATATGGGCCTCGCGGCGCAACTCGGGTACGGGATCGGGACCGCCTGCCGCCGCAGCAGGCGGTGTCAAGGCGACCATCCCCACGACCACCACCAACGCGGCCGCGAGGGATGAAGAGAACCGGTGCTGACGGGATGCGCTCCGCATGCGTACTTCTCCTGGTGGATCGGGGTACTCCGTCCAGCCAGCATGCCCGCAGGGCTTGGGCGTGCGCGATACGGACAGCAGGAAGATCGGTGGTGCGGCTGACACCACCGTCGCGTCGATCAGGTCCATGAGTGTCGCCGACAGAGTCACGATGAGCGCGGCCCAGCGGCGCGGGTCGTAGGCCGGTTCGGATGGCGGAGTCATCGGGCGTCACCAGGCCACAGGCAGGGACGCCGGCCCGTACACCATCTGGAACGCACGGACCTCGGCCCAGGGAGACACCCGCAGGCCGGGGAACCGCTCCAGGAGGGCAGGGAAGGCGATGCGCATCTCCATGCTCGCGTACGAGCATGCCCAGCAGCGCTTCACCAGGATCGGCCTGGGTGCGCGCGACCAGCTCACGCACGTAGGTGTGCTTGGGCCTCCTGGCCTGGCTGCCTCGCGTGTCAGATCCTGGTCAGCGGCTCATGTGCGGTGGCCGCAGGTGCCTTGAGGGTGAATGCGACGGCGGAGGCGGTGATCATGGCCAGTCCGGCTGTCGATGCGGCCGTGCGCAGCCCGTCGACGGCGCCGGCCGCCGCGGTGGCGTGTTCCGCGCCGATGCCGGTGACGGCGACGATGACGGCCAGGCCGACGGCTCCCCCGATCTGCAGGGCGGTGGAGGCCAGTCCGGCGGCCACGCCCTGCTGGGCGGGTTCGATACCGGAGGTGGCGGCGACGTACATGGCTGGAAAGCCGTAGCCGCCGAGGCCCCAGATGACGATGCCAGGCAGCAGCCCCCAGAACGAGCCGCCGTCCGAGATCCCGAACGCGAACACGATCATGCCCGCGCCGTGCAGGAACAGACCGCTGGCGAGCGTGGCCCGCAGGCCCCATCGGTTGAGGAGCGGGGCCATGAGGCGTTCGCTGGACAGCATGGAAATCACGGTGAGCGGCAGGAAGGCCAGGCCGGCCGCCAGCGCGTCGTAGCCGAGGACGTTCTGGAGGTAGAGGGTGAAGACGTAGAACGCGCCGCTGACCGAGCCCAGGACGATGAACATGACCGCGGCGGCGGTGACCAGGCGGCGGTGGGTGAGGAGCCGGGGTGGCAGGAGCGGGTTGCGGATACGGGACTCCAGGAGGAGGAAGGCGGCCAGCATCGCCGCCCCGGCGCTCAGTGCGCCGGCGCCGGCGAGCGAGCCCCAGCCCTGCTCAGGGCCGCCGACCAGGCCGACCACCAGCAGGCACGAGCCCAGCGTGGCGAGCAGAGCTCCGGCCAGGTCAAAGCCCCCGCCCTTGGCCGGGCCGTCCGGAGGCAGTACGCGCGGCGCGCCCAACGCCGCGCCGAGGGCCAGCGGCACGTTGACGAAGAACACCCACTGCCAGCCCAGCGCGTCGGTGAGCAGGCCGCCGAGCAGCGCACCCGCGGCCAGGCCGGAGCCGCCCACCGTGCCCCAGACGGCCATGGCCCGATTGCGTTCGGGGCCTTCGGCGAAGCTGCTGGAGATGAGGGCGAGGGTGGCCGGGGTGAGCAGTGCCCCGCCGAGTCCCTGCACGGCGCGGGCGGCGACCAGCGTGCCGGGATCGGCGGCCATGCCGCCGGCCAGGGAGGACACGCCGTACAGGATCAGGCCCAGCACGAACATGCGCCTACGGCCCAGCCGGTCCACCGCCCGGCCGCCGAGCAGCAGGAAGCCGCCCAGGCCCACGAGGTAGGCGCTGATCACCCATTGCTGGGACTGCGCGGAGAAGCCGAGTTCGCGGGCGAGGTCGGGCAGGGCCACGTAGACGATGTTGTAGTCGATGGCGATGATGAACTGCGACAGCGCCAGCAGTGCGAGCGCGAGCCGGGGCCGGATGGGTGCGTTCAAGGGGGAGGTTTCCTCACGGGAGGTCGCCGGCCCGAGGGCTCTCGGACCGGCGACGATCAGCGGGACTGCAGGAAGCGGATCAGTGCGGTGTTGACCTGCTCCGGGCGTTCCTGCTGGATCCAGTGGCCGCCGCCGGGCAGGACCACCGTCTCGCGCAGGTGGGGGACGGAGGGGGAGCGGCCGGCCATCAGCTCGAGGGTTGGCGGCGCCGTGAGGAAGCCGTCTCGGCCGCCGATCAGGAACAGGACGGGCGCCTGGATCAGGTTGTGCCGCCAGGACGCCGACAGCTCCCAGTTGCGGTCGAAGTTGCGGTACCAGTTCAGGCCGCCGGTGAAGCCAGAGCGTTCCATCTGGGCCGCGTACGTCTTGACGTCCTGCTCGTCGGCCCAGCCCGGCAGCGTGTCGGGGTCGTCCAGCAGCGAGTCGACGATGGTGCCGCCTTCCGGCACCACGGTGCTCCAGCCCGGGCCGTCGCCGGAGCCGGTGTAGAGCAGACGGCGGACGAGTCGCTCCGGGTCGGCACGCAACGCGGCGGCGAAGGCCGCGTCGGCGACGCCCGGCTGCTGGAAGTGCACGATGTAGAAGGACTCGCCGAGCGCGGCGCGCAGTTCGGCGATCGGGGTGGCGGCCGGGTCGGCTGGGTCGGCTGGGTCGGCGAACCGGTCGGGGATGCTCAGGGCGGCCAGCGCCTCGACCCGGTCGGGCTGCATCTTGGCCAGTTCCCAGCCGACGAGAGCTCCCCAGTCGTGGCCGGCCACGACCGCCCTCTCCTCGCCCAGGGCGTCCATGAGCGCGACGACGTCGTCGGTCAGGTGCTCGATGGTGTAGTCCTCGACCCGGTCGGGCACGTCGGTGTCGCCGTAGCCGCGCTGGTCGGGGGCCACGGCGTGGTATCCGGCGGCGGCCAGCGCCGGGAGCTGGTGGCGCCAGGAGTACCACGACTCGGGCCAGCCGTGCAGCAACAGCACCAGCGGGCCGGTGCCGGCCTCGGCGACGTGCATGCGCAGGCCGCGGACGTCCAAGGTGCGGTGAGTGATCATGCGGTCCCTCTCTGTACGGTGGAGTGTCAGCGAAGGTCGGCGAGGTCGACGGCCGCCGCCATGGCCTGGTAGCCGGCGTCGCTGGGGTGCAGGTGGTCGCCGGAGTCGTAGGCGGGGGCGAGCCGGTCGGGGTCGTCCGGGGAGGCGAGGGCCCGGTCGAGATCCACCACGGCGTCGTACGCGCCGGAGGTACGGATCCAGGCGTTGATCGCGTCCCGTTTGGCCTCGCTGCGCCCGGTGTGATAGGCGGAGCCCTTGATCGGCGTCAGGGTGGCGCCGATGACCCGCAGGCCCTTGGCGCGGGCGGCGCGGATCAGCTCGCGGTGCCCGGCGACGACCTGCTCGGCGGAGACGTCGGGGTAGGGCGCGAGGATGGGGAACGGCGGCGCGGCGGCGACCTCGCTGATCCCGATGTCGTTGATGCCGAGCTGGATGATGACCGTGCCTACATTGGGCTGGCCGAGGACGTCGCGCCGGAACCGGTCCACGGCCTTGTCGCCGAACCAGGCTGAGTCGACCGTCATGCGGTTGCCGGCGATGCCCTGGTTCAGCACGGCTCGGGGCCGGCCCGCTGCCGCCAGGCGTTCAGCGAGCTGGTCGGGGTAGCGGTTGTTCGCGTCGGCGGAGCTGCCGGCCCCGTCGGTGATGGAGTCGCCGAAGGCCACCACGCCGTCGCGCCGTGACGGGCCGCCGGCGACGTCCACGCCGCTCAGGTAGTACCAGGACTGCGAGGTCTGGGTGAAGGCGGTGGCGCCGGCGTCGGATCGGTGATCGCCGGCAGCCCGGTAGCTCGTGGCCAGCGCCTGCGCGTGGAAGGTGGCCGGGCCGGTCGTGGCCATCAGGTAGAGCGTGACCGTGACGGATTCGAGCGCCGCCAGCCGCAGTGGCACGGCATCGGTGGCGAGCTCACGTCCGGGCGCGATGGTGAACGCCCGCGCCCCCTTGGCGGTCAGATGCCGCAGCGACTCCCGCCGAATGGCGGCGCCGCTCGCGGTGCGGGCCACGGTGGCGCCCGCGACCTTCAACGGGGTACTCCCGTAGGCGTTCGACAACCGGACTCGCGTCAGCTCGCCGCCTGCGCCGGCCCGGACCACCTGGCGGATCGTCTGGTTCGCGAAGCCCTGTTCGGACCAGTTGGGGGCGAAGCTCGCGCTGGGACGCTGCGGCGACGCCGTCCAGGATGCGGTCCACGCGAAGGAGGAGGCGGCTGCGGGACTGGAGCCTGCCAGAGGGATCAGGACGGCGAGCACGATGGCGGCAAGCCGTCGTGGAAGGGGAAACATGGAAGCGGGTTCCTCACTGTTCGATCAGTTCGGAACCCGACTGTATGGACCCTTGCGAAGATGCTGAATGACCAAACGTCTGCAATTCATGTCCTGGCGTCTTCGCTATGTGCCGTTACACTCCTTCCATGGATGTCCTCAGCGACGTGCTCTCCGCCATGCGCACTGGTCAGCCATACGCCGGGCGCACCAGAAGCCAGGCGCCCTGGGGCGTGCTTTTCCCGGCCGGTGACACGGCCTGCTGCCATGTGGTGCTGCGGGGCGGATGCTGGCTGCTGCCCCGCAAGGGCGCCCCGGTGGCGCTCGCCGTCGGCGACGTGCTGTTCAGCCCGCACGGGGGAAGCCACGCGCTGGCCGACCACCCCGACAGCCCGCTCACGGACTTCCACCCCGAGCGCGGCGACGACGCCCCCATCGGCGAGGTGCTCATCCCCGGCACCGGACCTGCCACCGAACTGCTGTGCGCCGCCTACAGCTTCGACCACGCCCGCCCGCATCCGCTGCTCGGCGACCTGCCCGAGATGATCCACCTGCCCGCCAGGGTCGGCCATCACCCCTCGCTCCGCGCCGCCGTCGACCTCCTCGGCACCGAACTGCGCGAGCCCCGCGCGGGTACGGAGGCCATCCTGCCCGCGCTCGTCGACATGCTGCTGCTCTACGTGCTGCGCGCCTGGCTCGACGAACAACCCGCCCAGGCCACCACGGGCTGGGCCAGGGCTCTGACCGACCCGGCCATCAGCACGGCACTGCGCCGCGTCCACCGCCACCCCGAACGTCCCTGGACCGTCGAGAGCTTGGCCGCCGAGGCCGGACTGTCACGTGCCGCCTTCGCCAAACGGTTCACCGCCGTCGTCGGCCGGCCGCCCCTCGGCTACCTGTCGTGGTGGCGTATGACGACCGCGGCCCGCCTGCTGCGCGACACCGACGCCCCCCTGCGCACCGTCGCCGAACGCTGCGGATACGGCTCGGAGTTCGCCTTCGCCAAGGCCTTCAAACGCGAGTACGGCCTGGCCCCTGGCAGGTACCGCCAGACCGTGTGATGGTCAGGGCCGCCGCCTCAGCAGCTCGAAGACGCTGGCGAAGCTGTCCTTCCCGTGGCCGTCGGCCGTGCGCTGGCCGAGCAGGTTCCAGAGGGCGGCGTGCACCGCGGGGTCGATACCGGCGTCGAGGCTGACGCGGATGAGGGCGGCGACCCCGGCGCGGTTCATCCCGACCGGGGAGGCCGGGCTCGCGTAGTCGCCCGACTCTATCTCGCGCGCCAACTCGGGGATGTAGTCGATCATGCCGTGCAGCCACCGGCTCACCAGCGGGAGGAACTCCGCGGGCCGCACCCCGGCCGTGTCCACCAACGCCAGGGCGTGCAGGAACCCGGCCAGCATCGCGTACCCCGAGCCCAGCAGGCCCAAGTCGTACAGCTCCGCGGTCCCCGGGTCCTCGCCCAGATGGTGCGCCGACGCCAGGACCTCCAGCATCGACCGCTCGGCGTCGAACACCTCCTTGGGCCCGCTGTAGAGGAAGAACGCGTCGGGTGTCGCCACGGTCTCGGGCAGCGCCATCATGGCTCCGTCGAGATAATCCGCACCCTGTTTCGCCACCCATGCGGCCAGGGCGCGTGACTGCTCGGGTGCGCTGGTGGTGAGGTTGATCAACGTTCGCCCGGCGAGGCCCGACGCTACAGGCTCGAGGATCTCGCGGACCGTGTCGGCATCGGACAGGGTCAGGATGATCGTCGGGCCGGCCGCGACGGCCTCCGCGGCCGAACCGGCGCGGACGGCTCCCTTGGCCACCAAGGGCTCGGCCTTGTCCGGCGAACGGTTCCATACGGTTGCGGGGTGGCCGGCGGCGAGCAGGGCCGTGACGATCGAGGTGCCCATCTGGCCGAGGCCGATGACGGTGACGGGTCGCTGTGCGGGATCGGGGGACATGTCGTGCGGTTCCCTTCGTCGGTGGTCGGGAGGACGCTTCATACCTTGCTCGGAGGCGCTGTCGCTCCGCTGCCGGTGCGCTGCCGGTCAGGCGCGGCGCGTGCGCGTGCCGGCGCGTAATGTGTCGATGTGCGATTCGGGGTGCTGGGACCGGTGGCGGTGTGGCAGGACGACGGGATGCCGGTCCACATCCGCGAGACGAAGGTCCGCACGCTGCTCGCGGCCATGCTGGCGTACGCGGGCCGTGCGGTCTCGGCGGATCGCCTGGTCACGGACCTGTGGGGCGCCGCGCCTCCACGCCATGCGGCGGGGGCGCTACAGGGCAAGGTCTCGCGCCTGCGCGCGTCGCTGGAGGCCGCCGAGCCGGGCCGTGGCGCAATGGTGGAGCTCCGGGACGGCGGATACCTGCTGCGTACGCCTCCAGGGGCGGTGGACGCGGAGCGGTTCGCCGACCTGACCGCCAGGGGAACGGCGGCCGAGAGCCCGCGCGAGCGCGACGCCATGCTCGGAGAGGCCTTGGCGCTGTGGCGGGGGCCGGCGTTCGACGGCCACGATGCTGAGGAATTCGCCCGGGCCGAGATACTCCGCCTGGAAGAGCTGCGGCTGGCCGCCTTCGAGGCGCGGGCGCGGGCCCGGCTCGACCTCGGCAGGCCCGACCTGGTCCTGACCGAGATCGGTGGCCTGCTGGCCCGGCATCCCTTCAAGGAAGGGCTGCACGCGATCCACATGCGCGCCCTCTACCAGGCGGGCCGACAGAGTGAGGCACTCGCCGTCCACCGCGACCTACGCGACAAACTGGCTGACGAACTGGGCATCGACCCCGGTCCAGAGCTGGCCGACCTGCACCAGGCGATTCTGCGGCAGGACCCCGAGCTGGCCACCCGCCCTGCGCTGGCGCAGCCCGTGCGGGAGGACCGCGAGTCGGCGGCGCGTTCTGCGATGGAGCAGCCCGTGCGGCAGGACCCCGAGCCGGTCGCACGCCCAGCGACGGCGCGGCCCGTCACGAACGTTCCCCGCCCTCTCACCGGTCTCGTCGGCAGGGACGGCGAACTCGCCGAGGTGCGGTCCCGGTTGCGGTCCGCCCGCCTGGTCACCCTCACAGGGCCAGGCGGTGTCGGCAAGACCCGCCTCGCGCTGGAGGCGGCTGTCGAGGCGGCGGCACACAGCGGACTCCGCTTCGGCGACGGGGTCTGGTTCGTAGAATTCAACGAGCTCGGCCGGGGCACGGCGGACGCTCCCACCGCCGACGATCTGGCGGCGCAGGTGGCGGCGACCCTCGGAATCCGCGACGACGCCACAGCGCTGTCCGGGCGCGTCGAGCCGCCCCGGGCCCTTGACTCCTCCGCCGCCCTGACCGGCGCGCTGCGCGGCAAGCGGATGCTGATCGTCATGGACGGTTGCGAGCACCTGTCCGGCCCGGTGGCCGAGCTCGTGAAGCAGGTACTCACGACCTGCCCGCACGTACGAATCCTGGCCACGAGCCGCAGATCGCTGAGACTGCCCGGTGAGATGCTGTGGCTGGTGGAACCGCTCGGCAAAAGCGCCGCGACGCGGTTGTTCGAGGAGAGGGCCGCCGCGTCCGTGCCCGGGTTCACCGTCGGGGACGCGGAGGCCGGTGCGGTGGCGACGATCTGCCGGCGGCTCGACGGGATCCCCCTCGCCCTGGAACTGGCCGCCACCCGGGTCAGAGGGCTCGGCGTCCACGAGCTGGCCGCCCGGCTCGACGACCGGTTCGCGCTCCTCGCCACCGGGCACGGCGACGCGCCGCCGCAGCAGCGCACGCTCCGGACGGTGATCGACTGGAGCTGGGAGCTGCTCACCGATCAGGAGCGCGCGGTGCTGCGCAGGCTCGCCGCGCACGTGGGAGGCTTCACTCTGGCGGCGGCCGAGCACGTCTGCGCAGGCGACGGCGTCGGCCGGCCCGAGGTCGCCGACCTGGTGGCTGCCCTGGTCGACCACTCACTGGCCCAACGCGGGGAAGGCGACCGTTATCGCCTGCTGGAATCGGTCGCCGCCTACAGCGCCGAGCGGCTGGAGCAGGCCGGCGAGACGGATCGAACGAGGCGGCGCCACCTGCGGCACCACCTGTCCCTCTGCGAGCAGGCCGAGCAGGGGCTTCGCGGGCCGGAGCAAGGGGAGTGGCTGCGCCGCCTCGACGAGGAGGCCGCGAACGTACGCGCCGCGCTCGCCTGGGCCGTACGCTCCGGGGCCGACATCGACGCGCTCCGCCTGACCAGCGCGCTCGGCTGGTACTGGTTCCTGCGCGGCAGGCACGCCGAGGCCGTACGGTCACTGCGGACCGCCCTCGCCGCACCCGGCCGCGACGTACCTACGCCCGTCCGGCTCGGCGCTCAGGCGTGGGAGGCCGGGTTCACGCTGCTGACCGGGGAAAACGGCCACAGCACGGACGGCATGGGTGAGATCAGTGATCTCCTGGCCCGCTACGGGGACGCCGACGACCCGCTCGGACACGCCCGGGCAACCTGGTTCCTCGGCTTCGCCCTCTGCCGGTCAGGAACGGACCTGCCGACAGGCGAGCGCCTGGTCAAGGAGGCCCTGGGGGCGTTCGGACCACTCGGGGACGGCTGGGGAACCGCCGCGGCCCAGTCGATCCTGGCCACCCTCGCCCTGCTGCGCGGCGATCTCGCCGCCGTCGAACACCACGGCGGCGAGAGCCTGACCCTGTTCCGCGCGCTCGCGGACGCCTGGGGCCACTCGCAGGCCGCCTACCCGCTCGCCGCGCTCGCCGAGATCGCGGGAGACTATGCGGGCGCTGCCCGGCTGCACCGGGAAGGTCTGCGGCTGGCCGAGGAGCTGCACCTGTGGCATGAGGCGGTGGACCGAATGGTCGGCCTCGGCAGGATCGCCCTGCTGGAGGGCGACCACGTACGCGCCGAGGACCTGCACGAGCAGGCCGCGCGGCTCGCCATCGAGCGGAACTACCCGGCCGGGGAGATCCACGCCGCGCTTGGGCTCGCCCTCGCCGCCCGGCGACGAGGCAGGTACGACCTCGCGGAACGGCACCTGCGCAGGCTGCTGGAGTGGCACGAGAGCAGGGCGTTCGAGCCGGGACCCGCGCTGATCCTGGCCGAGCTGGGCTTCCTCGCCGAGCAGCGTGGGGACGCCACGGCGGCTCTGGCCCGGCACGGGGAGGGACTGGCCGCCGCGCGCGCCACCGGCGACCCCCGAGCGGTCGCGCTCGCCCTGGAAGGGCTGGCCGGCGCGCACACGCTCGCCGGGCGGCCGGACAAAGGCGCGGTCCTGCTGGGAGCCGCCTCGGCGGTGCGCGAGTCGGTGGAGGCGCCTCTGCCGCCCGCCGAGCGCGGCGACGTCGATCGCATCACCCAGGCCGTACGCACCGCGCTGGGCGGCGCGGCACTCGCGGCCCGATTCGCAACCGGCCAGGCCGCCGGGGCCGACGGCCTGGCGGGGCTCGACCTGGCTTGGGCGGCTTCTGCTTGCGGACGACCTCGCCGCCCTGCTTGAAGGTTCGCCACACGTCGATCGGGAACCCCTCGGCGCCTTCCGTCGGGATGCAGTCGGGCCCGTCGTCCGACAACGTGGTGAAGCTCTCGACGTCGGGCTTGACCTTGACGCTAACGTCAAGCTCCTAGCGTCACGGCATGACTACGCACGGGACCCGACCGGAGCCGACGGGCACGGGGGCGACGAACCGTTCGCGCTCGTCTCTGCCGCTGTGGCTGCTGGCGCTCTTCCTCCTGGCATTCTCCTTCGGCACCGACGACCTGATCATCGCAGGCATCCTCCCGGACATCTCCCGGGACCTGGACGTCTCGGTCGCGATGGGCGGCCAGCTCGTGACCGTGTTCGCGCTGACGTTCGCGCTGGGGGCGCCGGTCGCCGCCTTCCTGACCGCCCGGCTGCCCCGGCGGCGTGTGCTCATCGGGGCGGCTGCCGTGTTCGTCCTCGCCAACGTCGGGGCCGCCCTGGCCCCGACGTACGGCCTGCTGCTGGTGGCCCGGATCGTCTCGGGGCTGGCAGCCGCGACCGCCTCTCCCGCCGCGTTCGCCATCGCGGCCACGGCCGCCCCCGAAGGCCGTCAAGGACGGTTCCTCGCGATCGTGGGGGCTGGGCTGACTACCTCGCTGGTGGCAGGGGTGCCGATCGGCACATGGATCGGCGGAGAACTGGGCTGGCGGGCCACGATGCTCTATGTCGCCGCCATCGCCCTCGTGGCGGGCCTCGGCCTGCTCCTGACCCTGCCGCCGCTGCCGGGCGGGGAGAGGACCAGGCTCAAGGACCGCCTGGCGCCGCTCCGCCGCCCGGCCACGGCCGCGGCGCTCCTGGCGATGATCCCCAGCAGCGCGGGCGGGATGATGTCCTACGTCTACATCACAGAGATCATCGACCGGCTCGGCGGCATCCAGGGCGCCGCCGTCGCCCCGCTCATCACCGCCATGGGTTTGGCCGGGATCATCGGCGCGTTCGCCGGCGGTCAACTGGTGGACGCGCTGGGCGCCCTCCGCGCGCTGATGATCCTCCTCTGCGGTGTGCTCGCCGCACCCCTTCTCATGGTCGTCCTGGGCGTCTCCGGAGGTCCGTACCCCGTCCACGTCGTCGCGTTCGTTCTCGTGCTGTACGGCCTGGCGACCTGGGGAATCGCACCGGCGACACAGGCATGGCTGCTCGAACGAGGGAACGGTCCCGGTGCCGCGAATGAGCTGATCGCGCTGAACAACAGCGCCATGTTCCTCGGCTTCTCGCTTGCCGGCGGGATAGGCGGTCTGGTGTTGGAGACGAACGGTCCACTGGCCGTACCCGCGGTCGCGGCGGGATGCGTGCTGGTTTCACTGGCGTTGTTCTGGGCGGGCTTCACATCCGAGCGGCGAAGGAGAGTGAGCAGGTGATGCGGATCGGCGAGGTGGCACGCTGCGCGGGGGTCTCTACGCGTGCTCTGCGCTACTACGAGGAGCAGGGCCTGATCAATGCGGAGCGCGACCACAACGGCTACCGGATCTACGACAGCGACACCGTCCTCCTCGTACGCGACATCGCCCGCCTCCTGCACGCCGGTCTCAGCTCGGAGGATGTGCTGCAGTTCGTCCACTGCCTGGGTACGGGGGACTCGGAGCCGCCGAAGGACTGCGTGGCCCTGATCCGGACCTTCTCCGAACGCCTCGGTGCGCTCGACGAACGCATCGCCGCTCTGACCGACGTGCGCAACCGCCTCGCAGCCGAGACCGACCGTCTGGCCAAGGCGCTGGAGGGCTGATGGCCGACGTTGCCCTGGGAGGCCAGGAACCCGTGGGTGGTCAAAGAGCAGGAGATGGGCCGCTCGCCTCGGATCGTGCTGCGGCTCCGCGTCCGCGGAGGATTCAGGGACTGTCTTCTCCTTTCCCCCGCGCTTTGGCGTAGTGGCGGGCGGCTCTGGCTCGATTGCCGCAGCCGGCTGAGCACCACTCGCGCCGCGGGGCGTCGCGGAGGAAGTACAGCACGCATCCGGGACCGTGGCAGGCGCACATCTTGTGGCGTGCCGGCCCGGCGAACAGGGCGACGGCGTCCTCGGCCAGTGCGGCGAGCGCGGCCGTGACAGGGCGGCCCGCGGTGCACACCGTCGTGTGCGGCTCTGGGGTCGTGCGCAGTTCGCTCCATCGTGGGGCCTGGCCGGCATGACGGTTGAGGGTCGCGACCGTGTCCGGGGCGAGGTCCTGGCCGTTCACGGTGGCGGCCGCGAGGGCTCGGATGACGTCCCGGAGCTCCCTGGCAAGGCGAAGGTCGGGGTCGGTCACGCCCTGAAGGTCGGCATCCGTGAGAGGGATCGCGAGGCGTGGGCGCATGTCGCGTAGCCACGTCGCGAGGTGCTCGACGGTCTGCAGGCCATCCTTGGGGCGGCCGCGCACCGCGTAGGCGGTGTTGCCGAGTTCGATCGGCGGCGGTTCGCCGAGGAGAGGAGCGCCGCCGCCGATGAGGTGTGCCACTTCCACTCTTCTAACGCTACCTCCTGCTTGACACCGTAAGAAACTCTGGGCCATTCTAACGTCCATAGCCGCTTGAAACCGTTAGAACCAACCCGCCTACACTGGAGGCCCCGTATGAGCGCACCGGTCTTGCAGACCGGGCACGTCGGCCTGAACGTGACCGACCTGGCCCGTTCCACCGCCTTCTACCGCGAGATCTTCGACTTCGACGTCATCGGAGAGCAGACCGACGGGGACCGCAGATTCGCGTTCCTCGGCCGAGACGGCACCCTGCTGGTCACGCTGTGGCAGCAAAGCAGCGGCGCGTTCGCCGCCGACCGGCCCGGGCTGCACCATCTGTCGTTCCAGGTACCTGACATCGAGGCGGTTCGCCGCGCCGAGGCCACCCTGCGCGGCCTCGGCGTGGAACCGCTCCACGACGGCATCGTTCCGCACGGAGAGGGCGCCTCCTCCGGTGGCGTGTTCTTCACGGACCCGGACGGCATCCGCCTGGAGATCTACGCGCCGACCGGCGCCGACACCGCACCCGCGCCCACCCGGGACGCACCCACGTGCGGTTTCTTCTGACAGAGCCACCCCCAGGCCCAGGTCGCATTCCGCGGCCTGGGCCGGTCATCGAAAGGAGTTGACCGTGCTCCACCACGGCGAACACGCGGTGCAGCGCCGGGCCGGCCTGACCGCCGACGGATGGGGATCAGCCGTCGTCGGCGCGACCATCCCACCGGTGGCCGCGGACTTTCTGCGCCTGCAGCGTCTGGCGGTGGTCGCGGCCGCCGACGATGCCGGAGCGGCCTGGGCCGGCCTGATCACCGGCCCGCCCGGATTCGTCACCGCGCCCGACGAGCGCACCCTCATCGCCGACCGGCTCCCTGGTGCCGGCGATCCGCTCGCCGACCTGTTCGACACCGAGCAGGGCATCGGCATGCTCATGATCGAGCCGGCCAGCCGCAAACGGATGCGGGTCAACGGCCGAGCCCGCCGGGACGGCGACCGACTCGTTGTACGAACCACACAGGTGTACTCCAACTGCCCGAAGTACATACAAACGCGCACTTACGTTGACGAGTCACCTTCGACGAGAAGGGCGGCAGCCGTCGCCGGCGAACTGACCGCCGACCAGCAGCGGTGGATCGCCACAGCCGACACGTTCTTCATCGGCACCTACGTGACGGGTCACGGCGCAGACGCTTCGCATCGCGGCGGCAACCCCGGATTCGTCACCGTGACCGGAGGCCGGCGGCTGACCTGGCCCGACTACGTCGGCAACTCCATGTTCATGACGCTGGGCAACCTCGAACTCGAACCCCGCTGCGGGCTGCTGTTCGCCGACTGGGAGAACGGGAAGACGCTGCACCTGACCGGCCGCGCCCGCGTCGATTGGGACCCGGACCGCGCCGCCGCGGTCCCCGGCGCCCAGCGGCTGGTCGACTTCGACATCGAGCGGGCCGTCCAGGTCACCGGCGGTATCCCGCAGCGCTGGTCGTTCGGCAAATACTCCCGGTTCAACCCAGCCCCGGCCGTTGAGAAGGAAACATGATGCGCGTCCGCGTCGATCTGACCCTGTGCCAGACCCACGCCCAATGTGTGTTCGCCGCCCCGGAGGTGTTCGCCCTCGACGACGACGACGAACTGGTGTACGAGGCGACACCCGGCGACGCGTTGCGACCCGCCGTGGAACAGGCCGTCCGGCTCTGCCCCGTACAAGCCATCTTCCTCGATGGGGACTGACCGATGCGCGCCATCGCCATCGCGGGCGCCGGCCTCGCCGGACTGACCGCCGCACAGGAGCTGCGTCGCCTCGGCTATGACGGCGAGATCAGCGTGGTCGGCGCCGAGCGCCACCGGCCGTACCGACGGCCTCCTCTGTCCAAGGAGTATCTCCTCGATCGCGACACCGACCTCAACCTCGCCGGCACCGAACAACTCGATGTGACTTGGCTACTCGGCCAGGCCGCCACCGGCCTGGACCTGACCGGGCGCCGGCTGCACCGCGGCACCCTGCCAACCGTCACATTCGACGGCCTGATCATCGCCACCGGAGTACGGGCCCGCACCTTGCCAGGCACCGGCGACCTGCGCGGTGTCATCACGCTACGCGGCCTTGACGACGCGCGGGCGTTGCATGCCGCGCTCGCCACCCGTCCACGCACAGTTGTCGCCGGTGCCGGATTCCTCGGCTCGGAGGTCGCCGCCACCCTGCGCGCCCTTGACCTGCCGGTCACCCTTGTGGAATCCGCCCCAGTGCCGCTGCTGCGGCCACTGGGCGAACCCGTCGGCACGATCATCGCCGACCTGCACCGCGCCCACGGCGTCGACCTGCGACTCGGCCGCCGCGTCATCGCCGCCGCCGGTGCCGGCCACGTGGAGGCGGTCCGCCTCGACGACGGCACCGTCCTCTCCGCCGACCTGCTGGTCGTGGCTCTCGGCGCCGAACCGCACATCGAATGGCTGCGCGGTTGCCGGCTGCGCCTCGACGGCGGCGTCGTCGTCGACAGCCACGGACTTGCCGCACCACAAGTCGCCGCCGCCGGAGACGTCGCCCGCCGGCCATCCGCGCTGCTCGGCGGGGATCTCATCCGCGTCGAGCACTACAGCAACGCCATCGAGCAGGGCACGCACGCGGCCAGGGCGCTGCTGGGCATCGCCGACCGATTCGACCCGGTGCCGACGTTCTGGTGCCACCTGTACGGCCACCGGCTACAGGCCGTCGGATTCACCGGCGCCGGCCACCACCCCAAGCTGGTCGCCTCCGAACCCGACGGCCGATTCCTCGCCGAGTACCACCGCAACGGCCGCGTGGTCGGCGCGGCCACCGTCGGCTTCCTCCGCCGACTTCCCGCCTACCGCCGACTGATCACCAATGAGTACGCATGACCTGCTCGGCGCCGAACTATCGAGGATCAGTTTGAGCGGCCGGGGGTCAACAGCGCGGCGGCGACGGCGCCGATCGCTGCCGTGACCGCCGCCACGACGAAGCCGTTGGTGTAACCGGTCAACGTGGTTCCGACCAGGCTCGCTGCCGCGACGCTCGACACCACCGCGGCCCCGATGGAGGCGCCGAACTCGTGGAAGGTGCTCACGATGCCGGAGGCGATCCCGGCCTCGTGGGGCGCCACCTGGCCGAGCGCGGTCGCTGAGGCGATGACGAACAGCGCGCCGGTGCCCGCCGCCGCGACGGCCACGCCGGCCACGACGGTGACCGTGTTCATCGACACCGCCGGCACCGCCATACCGATCGCCGCGATCGTCAGGCCGGTGACGGCCAGTGCGCGCCCACCCCAACGGCCGAGCATGCGTCCGGTCAGGTTGGCCCCGAGCATCGTCGCCAGTGCCACCGGGAGGAACAGCAGCCCGGTCTGCAGCGCGCCGTATTCCAAGGCGTGCTGGAAGTAGAAGGTGCCGAGGAAGAACACCGCGATCATCAGCGCCGTCGCCATCAGGATGAGGAAGGCGCCGGTTGCCACGGGCCGCCGAGCCAGCAGCCGGACGTCCATCAGGGGCGAGCGGGCTCGCCTCTGCCACAGCACGAACAACCCGTAGCCCACGGCGGCGGCCAGGACGAGCAAGCCGGTGAGTACGGTGAGCCAGCCTCGCTCACCGGCGGCGATGAGAGCGTAGATCAACGATGTGGAGGAGGCCGTCACCAAAACCGCGCCGAGCACGTCGATCCGAGACCGGTTGGCGGACGTGGGCGGCTGGGCCGGGAGCAGAACGGCGAGCACCACGGCGATCACCAGCCCGATGGGTACGTTCACGTAGAAGACCCACGACCATCCGGGGCCGGCGGTGAGCAGACCGCCCAGCAGCACGCCGAGAGCCGCGCCACCACCGCCGAGCGCGGACCAGACGCCCAGGGCCTTGTTCCGCTCCTCTCCGTCGAACAGGGCGACCACCAGCGACAAGGCCGCGGGAGACAGCAGCGCCGCGCCGACGCCCTGGGCGACTCGACCGCCCACCAGCACGCCTGCCGACCCGGACAGCCCGGTGACCAGGGAGGCGATGGCGAACAGCAGCAGCCCGGCGAGCACGACCCGCTTGGCTCCCACCAGGTCCGTGATGCGTCCGCCGAGCAGCATCAGCCCGCCGAAGGTGAGCGTGTAGGCGCTGACGGTCCAGGTCAGCGCTTCGCGGCTGAGCCCGAGATCCGTCTCGATGTGGGGCAGCGCGATGGCTACCACGGTGACGTCGAGGATCAGCATGAGCTGTGCGATCCCGAGGCAGCCGAGGATGCGCCATCGCGCCGGGTGTGGCTCGGGGGGTGAGGTCTGCCGTACCGCTTCTTGGGTCATCGGATTCTCCGTCGCGACAACTCGTACTCTCATATACGAGAACTGGTTGCCACTATAACCCGTACTTCGACATACGAGTTAGACTGTCCGCATGGCTTCACCATCCGCGCGCTCCAAACGCCGTGCCGACGCAGAGCGCAACATCGCCAGCGTCGTGTCCGCAGCGCGCATGTTGATCAGTTCCGATCCGAACGCGACCACGGACGACATCGCCCAGGCCGCCGGCGTCGGCCGCATGACGCTGTACGGTCACTTCCGCACCCGGGCCGACCTGGTCGAAGCCGCACTCATGGACGCGCTGCGATCCGGCGAGGAAACCCTCTCGTCCCTCGACCTGAGTGGAGACGCCCGCGACGCCATGACCCGGCTGCTGGCATCGAGCTGGGAGATCGTGGCCGAGTCCGCGGCTCTGCTGAGCGCCGCGGAGACGGTCCTCCCCGCGGGGCGAATACGAGAGCTGCACGCCGAACCTGCCCGGCGCATGGAGGAGCTCATTCGTCGCGGTCAGGAAGAAGGCGCCTTTCGCACCGACCTGACCGTTACCTGGCTGGTCAGCCTGGTCCACTACATCCTGCACGGAGCAGCGAACGAACTGCGCGCCAGACGGCTGCCCGCACGTGACGCCGCCGACGTGGTGACGAAGTCGGTCCAATCGGTGCTGACCGGCTAGAAGCGATCAGGGGGTACTGCTTTTGATCTACTGCCCTGCGCTTCGAGCGTCGGTGGGAAAGAAGCCGTCTCCTTCGGATTCAGTGCGGGACGACGCCCTCGGCCAGCACCCGCCGATAGTTCGTCACCCGATCTTCGACGGTGTCCAGGCAGCAACTGGAGCACTTCACCTTTTCGGCCGAGGTGTAGTAGAGGCAGCAGGTGTTGCGGAGATAGAAGAGTCCCTCCCGCGTTCCTTCCTTGAGCCGAATCACCGTGCCGAGGCGGTCCAGGCCGCCGGTGGCGGTGGTCAGGAAGGTCTCGTAGGCCCGTTCCAGCTCATCGACGTCGCCCCCGCGGCGGCTGGCGATGCAGAAGGCGGCTGCGCACCCATGGGCCACGCCTCCGTAGAGCTGCCGGAGACCGGCTCGGGTGCGTACGCGCATGGCCTGCGCGATAGGCAGCAGATGCTCATCCAGTACCCACGCGACCAGGGTCTCCACCGGTGCCTTGGTGACGCTGGGCTCACGGAGCCCGACGGCTTCGAAACCGTGCTGCGGAGAGAGCCGGATGGCGACGTTGCGGGGCCGGATGTCGATCACCGCACCGTCGACCGCCCATGCGAGCACGGCGGACGCGGTCACCGTACCCGCGTAGACCGCCATCACCGTCAGTGCGGTCGCGTGATCGGAGACCTGGCCGCTTGCCTGCCGCTCGGCGTCAAGCACCCGGCCCAGTTCGTCGGACCACGGATCCAGCAGCCGATCACAACCGATCCAGTCCTCATCCGGCGTGAGTCCGCGTTCGAGTCGGAAGCGATCGCCGAAGGATTCCAGGCGGGCGAAGACGTCAGTCACTCTTTTCCGTCCTTCTTTCTTCATGTGGTCCGAGCCGCATCGAGCAACTGTGCCGTATAGGAGTGAGCAGGTGCGCCGGCGAGGTCGGCGGACGGGCCGTGTTCGACGATCGTGCCGTGGCGCAACACCGCGATCCGGTCGCACGACTGCACCGCTTCGCCCAGGTCGTGGGTGACGAACAGGACGGCCAGCGCCCGATCGACGGCCAGCGTGCGCAGCGTGGTGGCGATGCCGGCCCGGGTGGAGACGTCCAGCATCGAAGTGGCCTCGTCGGCGACCAGGAGGATGGGCTCGGCGACCAGAGCCCGGGCGATGGACACCCGCTGCCGCTGCCCGCCCGACAACTGGCCGGGGAATCGCCGCAGAAACTCCTCCGTCACCGGCAGCCCGGCGGCGCTCACCGCGTCGCGTAACCGGTCGGCCCGTAGCTCGCGCGCCACACCGGTCGTGACGAGGGGTTCGGCCACCAGGCTCGCGACGCGCATCCCGGGGTGGAGCGCGTCGTACGGATCCTGGTGGACGAACCCGATCCGCCGCTGGATGCGGCGGAGCGCGCCGCCGCGCTGCGCCGTCAGTTCCTCACCCGCGATCTCGACCCGGCCGTGCGTCGGGCGGAGCAGGCCCAGGATGATCCTGGCCAGGGTGCTCTTGCCGGAGCCGCTCTCGCCGACGAGCCCCACGATCTCTCCGGCATGGATGTCGAGATCCACGCCGCGCAGCGCCTCCGTGGTCCTGGAGCGCGTCCGGTAGCGATGACGGACACCAGACGCGCGGACGACCGGCTCTCCCGGCGCATGGACGCTCCGTGGCACCGTGGGGAAGGTCACCTTGTCGTGGTGGTGGCAGGCGACCTGCGCCGGGCCGTTCGTGCGCAGGGATGGTTCTTCCTCGGTGCAGCGGCCGGTGGCAAGAGGACAGCGCGCGGCGAATCGGCATCCATGCGGGAGCAGGTCGAGGGCCGAGGCGGAGCCGGGGATGCTGCCCCAGGGCACCTGCCGGTCCGCGACGGGGGTGGCGGTGAGCAGCCCTGCCGTGTAGGGATGGGCGTGCTCGGCGGCGAGCGTACGGGCCGGGCGCACCTCGGCCAACCGGCCTGCGTACATGACCGCGACCCGGTCCGCGTACGGCATCAGCCCGGTGAGGTCGTGAGAGACGACGAGCATCGTGGTGCCGAGCCCGGCGAGCAGGGCGAGAACCTGCCGTTGAGTGATCACGTCCAGCCCGGTGGTGGGTTCGTCGGCGATCAGCAGCCGTGGCTCGCCCGCCAGCGCGAGGGCGATCGCGACCCGTTGACGTTGTCCCCCGGACAGCTCGTGCGGGTAGCAGCGCAGCATCGCGGGCTGGAGCCCGACGCGTTCGAGCAACTCGGCGGGGTCGGCACGGCCGCCGTGCAAGGTGAGCATCTCAGTGAGCTGGGCGCCGATCCTGTGCACCGGGCTGAGCCCGGTCATCGCGCCCTGCGGCACGATCGCGACCTGACGACCTCGTACGTTCTTCCAGTCGGTACGGCCCGCCAACTCTTCCTCGCCGAGCAGGGCGGACCCGGCCACGGTCGCGGTACGGGGGAGCAGCCCGAGCAGGGCGCGCGCGAGCGAGGTCTTGCCGCAGCCGCTCTCGCCCACGAGCGCGACGACCTCGCCTTCCGCGACGTCCAGGTTGATCCTGTCCACCGCCGTCAGACCGCCATAACCGACCGTCAGGTCGCGCAGTGACAGTGTCATCGGGTGGCCTCCCTGAGCGCGGGGTTGAGCCGTTCCTCGACGGAGATGCCGATGAGGGCGAGGGCGAGCACGGTGAGCGTGATGGCAGCGCCGGGCGGGAGCGCCCACCACAGCCACGCGTCCGAGAGGAACACGCCGTTGGTCTGCACCCAGAACAGCGTGGTGCCCCAACTCGGTGCGGTGGGATCGCCCAGGCCGAGGAAGGAAAGGGTCGCGTCGTAGATGACGGCGCGCATCGCCGTACGGACGAAGATCGGGATGAGTAGTGGGCCGATGAGGTAGGAGCCGTGCCGCAGGAGCAGCCACCAGCGCGGTGCCCCCATCGCGCGGGCCACCTCCAGATGGCCCCGTGACCACGCGGTCAGGACCGCGGCGCGCAGCACACGGGCCGGGACGGGCCAGAGGATGAGAGCCAGGATCGCCACCCGCGTGCCGAAGGACTGACCGAGGAAGGCCGCCGCGAGGATATAGAGGATCAGTTCGGGCAACACCAGCATGACGTCGGTGCCGCGCATCAGGGTGGCAGACAGCCGGCGTGGCCCGATCCCGGCCGCCCCGCCGACCAGCGCGGCCAGCACGGTGGTGGCCATGGCGACGATGAAGGCCAGGCTCAGTGAGGTGCCGGCGCCGACGATGAGCTGGTCGAGCAAGTTCCTGCCAAGGTCGTCGGCGCCGAGCGGCAGTCCTGCTCCAGGAGGGGCGTACGGATCGGCGACCCTGGCACGGCCGGCCTCGTCGGGGAGCAGTGTGCCGTACAGGGCGATTCCGATGACGATAGCGAGGATCCCGGTGCCGATCTTCCCCTGGGTGCTCAGCAGGGTCATTGGTGGCCTCCCGTTCTCGCGCGGGGGTCGAGCAGCGGGTACGTGGCGTCGGCCAGCGCGTTCATCAGCACGACCATGAGCGTCAGGACCAGGAACGCGCCCTGCATCAGCGGATAGTCACGGGCCGTGATCGCGTCGAAGGTGAGGCGGCCGAGCCCGGGATAGGCGAAGACGGTCTCAACCACGATCGAACCGGCGGCGAGGAAGCCGATCTCCATCATGAGAATCGTGTGCACGGGCAGGAGCGCCGGCCGTAGCGCGTGCCTTCTGACCAGCCGCCCGTAGGGGACGCCCCTGGCGTGCGCGTGCTGGATCGGCTCGCTGGTCAGCACGGTGAGCAGCGATGATCGGGTGTAGAGGAACAGGTAGCCCATCCCGGTCAGCGTCATGGTGCTCACCGGCAGGATGAGGTGCAGCAGTACGCCGGACACCGTCACGCCCTCGACGCCGGACACCCCGAACGTCGGGAGCAACTGGAGTTGCACCCCGAACAGCACGATGAGCAGCATGCCCAGCCAGAACTGCGGGAACGAGTCGAGCACGATGGCTGTGCCGAGCAGCCCCGAACCCTTGCCCTTGCGCCGGCGCAGCGCACCCACCACCCCGAACGTCACTCCCACCAGCGCGGTGCCGACGATGCTGGTGCCGACCAGCAGCAATGTCCACGGCAGTGCCTCGCCTAGCGCTTCGGTGACCGGGCGCCCATCGGACAGGGACGTGCCGAGGTCCAGGGTGAACACGCCGCCGAGGTAGTCGAGGAACTGCTCGTGCAGCGGCTTGCCGAAGCCGTACTGGGTGGCGATCTGCGCCCGCTCGTCCGAGGTGAGCCTGGCCAGCGCTTCAGGGCTGCCGAACAGTTTCAGCGGGCCGCCGGGCAACGCACGGGGCAGCGCGAAGTTGAGCGTGAGTGCCACGGCCAGCACGGCGGCGTACTCGGTCAGCCGGCCTGCCGCGTATCGCCAGGGCATCACGGCTTGAACTCGACCAGGGAGAACTTGTTGAGCACCGCGGAGCCGTTCTGCCAGGTCCAGCCACTGTAGACGTCCTTGCGGAAGGCGTAGGCGCCGTTGCGGTAGTAGAGCGTCAGGAACGGCATCTGCTCGGCGATCTGCGCCTGGAGCTGCTTGGCCGCCGTCGTCCTGGCCTCCATGGTGGGGGCCGAGGTCAACGTCTTCACCATGGCGTCGACCTGCTCGTTCTTGAAACCGACGACGTTCAACGAGCCGTCATCCGGGTCCGAGGCGACGAGCTGGGCGATCGTGCCGCTGCTCAGCATGACCGGAGCCGACCAGCCCCACATCGACATGTCGTAGTTGCGGCCCTTGCGTACGTCGTAGTCGGGCCACACCTTCGCATCCAGCGAGTCGGAGTCCAGCGAGGTGACCTTCACGGCCACGCCCACGGTCTTGAGCATGTCGCGGATCAGTTCGGCGCTGCGCAGCCGGTCGGTGGAGGTGCTCTGGACCAGCAGTTCGTACGACATGGGCTGGCCGTCGAGGACCCTGATCCCGTCGGGCCCCGGCCTGGCGCCCAGGGCGTCGAGTTCGCGCCTGGCCGCTTCGACGTCGTAGAGCGGAACGAGCCGGTCGGGTCCGACGGGGGCGTCGGCGTGGATGAAGCCGGGGTCGCCTGGCGTTCCCTGGCCGAGCAGGGCGGTCTTCACCAGGTCTGCGACATCGATCGCCTTGGCGAGGGCGCGCCGCACCTCGGGCTTGTCGAACGGAGCTCTGGTCGTGTTGAAGGCCAACAGCGTGGAGGCGAACTCGGTGCCCTTGGCGACGCCGATGTTCGGCTGCCGCTCCAGCGCCTGAAGTTGCTGCGGCGGCACGATACGAGTCGACATGTGGACCTCGCCCGTACGCAGCGCGGCGAACTGCGTGGACTCTTCCGGGATGACCACCACCTTGACGGTGTCGACCTTCGGCTTGCCCATGACGTAGGAGGCGTTGGCGGCCAGCGTGTAGCCACGGGCGTTGTCGTACTGCGTGAGCTTGTAGGGGCCGGTCCCGATCGCCTTGTCGGCACCGGCCTCGCCGACCTTCTCCACCGACGACCACAGGTGCTTGGGCAGGATCGCCATGTCGGCCAGGATGCGGCGGGGGAACTCGGGGTCTGGGGCCTTGAGGGTGAGCACCACGGTGTCGCCGTTCGCAGTCACGCTCTCCACCGGGCGGACGTCGATCGCGGAGTCCCCCTCCGTGTTCTTCTTGTAGAACTCGACGCTGAACACCACGTCGTCCGCCGTCAGCGGCTTGCCGTCGTGCCAGGTGACACCCGACCTGAGCGGCAGGGTGAAGACCTTGTTGTCGGTGGTCTGGATCTGCTTGGCCAGCAGTGGCGTGACCCCGTCCCCCTGGACGATGACCAGCGTGTCGAAGATCAGCTTCACCAGGTTGTTGCCCGGGTAACCGGTCTGATTGGTGAAGGGGGTGAGTGTGCCCTCGTCAGAAGAGATGGCGATGGTGACGCTCTTCGCGGCTGTGCCGGTCTTCCCTGTCTGCTGAGGCTCGGTAGCGGTGCCGCATGCGGCCAGAGCCAACCAGAGCGTGGCCGCCATCGCGATGAACGTCGTCGATTGCCGGAACACGAAACCTCCCGGGGGTATAAGAGGTCGAGACCACCGCCACGGCGAGCGCGCGGTGTTTCATGCGACTCTATAGAGGTATTCCGTAGATACAAGAGCTCAATATGTAAACTCCGTAATTCCCCTGCCTGGGGCGGCTGGAGGCCAAAGAGCGCCTGGGACCTGCCCTAACGTGGGTGGCATGGCGCTGGAGTGACGATCAGAGGGAGACGGCTGGGAGCGTCCTTAACCATCCCGGAACGCCGTCTACGAAGGCCCGCCGTAGATCAACGGCCCGTCACGGACGCGCCGACCGGTCGATGATCGACGACCTTTGCCGACTGATGGACTACAGTCCTCTGCCGTGGCCGAATCCTCCCCCTATCTGACCGCGACGGCGGACGCCTACGACGCCGTCGCCGATCTCTATGCCGACCTCACCCGAGACTCGCTCGACCGCCTGCCACTGGATCGCGCGATAGTCGCCGCGTTCGCCGAACTCGTACGGGCCGGCGTGCCCCGGCCCGTCGCCGAGGCCGGCTGCGGTCCCGGGTACATGACGGCACACCTGCGTAACCTCGGACTGGATGCCTTCGGCATCGACCTGTCTCCCGCACTGATCGACATCGCCCGCAAGGATTACCCTGACCTGCGTTTCGAGGTCGGTTCGATGGGCGCCTTCGACGTGGCCGACGGCGAGTTGGGTGGTCTGCTCTCCTGGTACTCCGTCATCCACATCCCACCGCCGGAGCTGCCGCCGTACTTTGCCGAGTTCCGCCGGGTGCTGGCTCCGGGTGGTTACCTCCTGCTCGGTTTCTTCGAATCCGAAGGCGGTCCGGTGCTGCAGTTCGACCATAAGGTCACCCCGGCCTACCGATGGCCGATCGACGACTTGGCCGACCTGGCCAGCAAGGAAGAGTTCGTCGAGGTGGCACGGATGTTGCGCGAGCCTTTGGAAGATGAACGATTCCGCCGCGGCCACTTGCTGATGCGCAGACACTGATGCGCAGACAAACCGCCGCCATGTCCTGATGCGGGCACCATAGGCCCCAGCACCGCGTACCAGACGGGCGGGCAAGCGGGCGGCCTGGCACGGAACAGGCGCGCCCGCTGCCTACGCCGCTCGCACGTAAGCCTTCCGCCGCTCCCGCGCTCACCGCCGGCGGTGCCATCGATGGAAGCTGCCGCAGCACCTTGGTCACGCAGTTGGACCTTGATATCCCTGCGGGGACGCCCGTTCCGGGCTGAAAATCGGGGGCGGCCAACCGCGCCGACGCCAAGCTGCGCGGACCCGGCGAACGCGCGAACGCCCGGCTGAAGAGCTGGAAGATCCTCCGCAAGTTACGCTGCAGCCCGTCCAAGACCGGCCACCTCTGCAAGGCCATCGCGGTCCTACAAAACCACCGCGCACTGCAGATCGCATACAGCTGAAAAGGGTTCAGTGGAGTGGCCTAGGGGTTCCGGGGACGACGAGCAAGAACTGCAGGAGGACATCGTCGGGACGGTGAACAACTGGGTATACGACCTCGACAACAATGGCACAAACATCGCCTGCAACGTACGGGACGCGCTTGAGCTGATCGGTCAACTACACCGGCTGGTGGACCGCGGGCGGGAGTCATTCCCGGTGTACCGCGCGGGCCGAATCCCGCGCGGTACACTCATGATATGAAGGGCAAAAAGCGGCCGCGGCTGTCCAGTGTTGCTCTGGTTGCATTATTTGCCTTTGTCGCTGGCATTATCTTTGTCCCATACCTGTTATTTGGCGCGATCATCGAATCCGGCATTGAGACACGTTCCGAAGAAGCGTTGAAGAATTATGTCGAGCAACTCGATCGGCAGCTTGAGAAGGATTCATCGGGCGACCTGTGGCGGCAGACGCCGGGGCCTGGTGTGATCAGGGCGGCTCGGCCCGACAAAGATTCTCTGGTGATCTCGACCGCTGTCACCGTCGAGGCAGGAGGCATATTCTTCAACTCGGGCTACGAAGTGCGCTGTTATGACATCGTCTTCACCAACATCGGAGCAGCCGACCAGGCACACGAATTGCGCAAGGTGCCGGGATGCCCTCAGGAACTGCGTGGTCCTGGCGTCCCGCTTTGAGCGCCGGGCTCACCACCAGCCGAAGACGAGCCAGAGCAGGAAGGGTGCGCCGACGACCAAGACGAGGCCGTAGGTGAGCATCTGGCGGAACAGGCGGAGGGCTGACCGAGGGCTCTGGCGGACAGTGAAGAAGTATCTGAAGGAAGACGGTCCCGTCGCACCTCCGGTAGCGGCGCCGCGGCCCGGTCGGCGGAACCGTCAGCAGACACTGGGCGAACTCCTGATCGTCGGCCGTCTGGGTAAGGCGGTGGTGATGAACCAGGTCGCCGGCAGGTCCTGGGCTCAGGCGCGGTTCGTTCGCGAGCGTCATCCCTGAAAACGGTCTTCGTCGAGCTCTACCTTCCTGGGTTGAGCCGGAGGTCCTACCCGCGCCCGAGGCGGCAGCCGTACACGACCGGCATCGTCAATAGGGTGAAACGTGCACTCATCAGCAGCGCCCTGGCCCTCACGCTGGCCGGATGCGGCTCCACCCCACCGCAGCGCCTGACGGTCCCCAAGCCGACGGGCCCGCATCCAGTGGGGACCGTCTCGGTCCACCTGGTCGACCAGTCCCGCCCGGATCCCTGGAACGGCTCCGGCAGGAAGCGGGAGCTGATGGTCAGCCTGTGGTACCCGGCCCGGGACGTACAGGCCCACCCGGTCGCCCCCTGGATGCCGAAGGCGGCGGCGGAGCGGTACTTGAAGATGAACGACCTGGAGCCGGGCTCGCTGCTACTGGACAGGACCGACGGCCACGAGGGCGCGCCCGTCGACGCGGGCCCGGGCAGGCTGCCGGTCGTCCTGTACTCGCCGGGCGCCGACTCCTCGCGCGCGTACGGGACCGGCGTCGTCGAGGAGCTGGCCAGCCAGGGGTACGCGGTGGTCACCATCGATCACCCCTATGACGCGGCGGTGGTGGAGTTCCCCGGCGGCCGAGTGGAGACGGGCACCGAGCTGACCGACTTCGCCAAGGCGGTCGACGTCCGGGTGGCCGACGTGCGCTTCGTCCTGGACAGCCTGCCCTCCCTGGAGGAGAAGCTGCCCGGCCGTAACGGGAAGCCGCTCTTGGACCTCACGCGGATCGGAATGTTCGGGCATTCGCTCGGCGGCGCGGCCACTTCCGCCGCCATGTACGCCGACCCGCGGATCAAGGCCGGGCTCGGCCTGGACGGCGCTGTCTTCGGCAAGGTCGCGCAGTCCGGCCTCGACCGGCCCTACATGGTGGTCGACACCGATGGGAAGGGCGGCATGGCGACCAATCCGACGCTACGCACCTTCTGGGACGGCCTGCGCGGCTGGCGGCTCAACGTGACGCTCAAGGGGGCGGCGCACAACTCCTTCGGCGACGACGTCCTGCTCATCCCCATGTCGGCCGAGCCGCTGGGGCTGGGAAAGGAGCAGCTAAAGGAGCTCGTCGGCACGATCCCGGCCGAGCGGGCGCTGGCCTTCCAGCGCGCCTACCCACTGGCCTTCTTCGAGCAGAACCTGCGCGGCCGTCCGCAGACGTTGCTGCAGGGCCCGTCACTCGCCTTCCCCGAGGTCTCCTACCGCCGCTGATGGCCCCTGCCCGCCGACCGTGACCACGCCGCCCTCGTAGGCGGCGATGACGAGCTGCGCCCGGTCGTGCGCGGCGAGCTTGGCCAGCAGGCTGCGGATATGGGTCTTGACCGTCGCCAGCCCAATGCCGAGCCGCTCGGCGATCTGCGGATTGGTCAACCCTCGAGCCACCAGCAAGAGCACCTCCCGCTCCCGGCCGGACAACTGGGTCAGCCCCGCCGCCAGCCGGGCCGGGATTCCGGTGGGCCCGCGCCGAGCGAACTCCCCGATCAGCCGCGTGGTGACCGACGGGGCCAGCAGCGCCTGACCCTCCCCCACAATGCGCAGCGCCTCCAGCAGGTCGCCCGGCCGGGTGTCCTTCAGCAGGAATCCGCTGGCTCCGGCCCGCAACGCCCCATAGACGTACTCGTCGAGATCGAACGTGGTCAGCATCACCACCCGTGTCTCGGCGGTCACTGGGTCGGCCCGGATCAGCTCGGTGGCCTTGATCCCGTCGAGGCCGGGCATGCGGACGTCCATGAGCACCAGGTCGGGCCGGAGGCCGCGGGCCAGCTCCACCGCCTGTTCCCCCGTCCCGGCCTCGCCGACGACCTCCAGGTCGGGGGCGGTGTCGATCAGCCGGCGCAGCCCCGCGCGCAGCAACGCCTGGTCCTCGGCGACCAGCACCGTGAACGTACTCACCTCTCCTCCTCCCCGGAACCGCCTGGCAACAGCAGCCTTGCGCGAACGGCGAAGCCGCCTCCGGGCTCCGGTCCCGCCGAGAACGTTCCGCCGTACAGAGTCACCCGCTCTTCCAGCCCGGCCAGCCCGTGGCCCCCCTCACGCGGCGTACCCCCGCTACCGTCGTCGACGACCTCGACCACCAGCTCGCGCTCCGCACGGGTGCCGACCGCCACCCGACATCGGGCCGGGCCGGCGTGTTTGAGCACGTTGGTCAGCGACTCCTGCACGAGGCGATAGACGACGAGGGCAACCTCGTCGCCCAGCGCGAGGCCGGGCTCGACGTCGAGCTCTACCCGAACGTCGCCGGCCGGAATCGCCGCGACCAGCTCGCGCAGCGAGTCCAGCGTGTACGGCGGACCGTCCCGGTCCCCGGAGGCGTCGCGCAGCAGACCGAGGAGGCGGCGCAGGTCCGCCAGCGCCTTCCGGCTGGTCTCCTCGATGATCGACAGGGCCTCACCCGCCTCCTCGGGGTGCGTGGCGGCGACGTGGTTGGCGATGCCGGCCCGCATGGAAATCAGGCCCATGCTGTGGGCGACGACGTCGTGCACGTCACGAGCCATGCGCAGCCGTTCCGCCGTGGCCGCGGCCTGCGCCGACCGTGCGACGACCTGCGCGGCGTACGTGCGCTGCTCCCGTACGGCAAGCCCGATCGTCCACGCCAGACCGAGCACCAGCCAGGCGAATCCGCACGCCGACGCCGCCTCCGTCCACGAGGGCGAGTCGATCGCGGCACCGGCGGCGGTCACCGCCAACGCGGCCACCAGCGCCGCTACCGCCGTCCGGCGCGTTTCCAGGAGCGCCACCGCGTGCAGCGCGACCGCCAAGGGCACGAACGCCTCCCCCCACCCGGCGAACGGCGCGAACACCGCCGCCACCAGAACCAGCGCGCAGACCAGCGCCGGCCACCGGCGCCGTGCTGCCAGCGGCAGGCAGGACAGCGCGATCACCGGCACGGCCGCATACAGCGACACTCCGGCGGACTGCGGCACCAGCACCGCCGACACCGAGAACCCGGCAGCCAGTGCAACGCCCGCGAGCACGTCGACGGCGACCCAGTGTCCCGGTCGCAGCCTGTGCGCGATCAAGGGACGCCGTTCGGCCATGCGCCCACCTTAGATGGGGCAGCCCAGCAGCTGCCGCGGCCGGGGCCGCGCGGGAGCACCGCTGAAAGGGTCGGCGAAGAGATTCCTCAACCCGGAAGGCGATCATGTCGATCCTCCGATCTCCCAGCTCTTTGGTGCTGCCGATGGTGGCCGCGCTGGGACTCCTGCCGGCCACCGGCGCCATCGCAGCAAAGGCCAGCGGTACCCGGATCAGCCCACAGATTGATCACGACTCGATACGCGCCCTAGTTCGGCGGGTGGGCTCATGTCGGTGAAATTCGGAGCCATCTCCCCGAGTTGTGCTGCGGTGCGGTGTCGGCACTGCTCCTCGGCGACTTGTCGCCTGGCCCCGAGCGGAGCGGCAGGTCTCGGTGTTGCCGGTCATGGCACCCACCATCCCGATCCAAGTGGCATCAGGCGACTTGGTGGCGTACAGGGGTGCTGGGACTGTTCTTGAGAGGACTTCCACAGGTCGGCACGGGTGCGCTGAGCATGGCTCAGAGGGTCTGGGCGGTCCAGTTGTAGGCCACCGGGAACAGTCGACCGGTCAACGGCGGTAGCCCTGTTCTCGGAAGTGCAGAGCTGGGCTTTGGTGCCGCGCGGCGCGTGTTCTCGGAAGCCCCGGCGGGGTCCCCGCTTCCGAGAGCACGGTCTTCTCAGAAGTCGGGCCCGTCGCAGGTCGCGGGCGCGTTGGAACCGTGGCCGGCGTCATCTCCCCAACCCCGGGGCTCGTTATCGCCAATGAGCGTTCGGTTGTCCCCGATGGGCCGTTCCCCGGACATTGGCCGCGGCCGCCCCTCTCCGTCGGAGGCCGCAGACCAACCCGGCATCACCCCTCCGACGCGAGGGTCTCCAGCGCAAAGAGCACCACGTGCTGCCAGAACATGGCCGGGCTGTCGAAGGATGGCGGGTCGACGTCGCGGATCTCCCCGACCAGGCGGCGCACCTCATCCCCGATCTCTTCCGCCCTCTCGTCCTCGTCCTCGCTGTAAAGCAGGTCGAAGCCCTTGAACCTCAGCCGGAGCCGGTACGCGGTCTCGAGGAATCGCTGCAGGGACGTGTTGACCAGCGCGAAGTTCCGGTCGCTGCTACCGGGCTCGTACCAGTAGATGCGGTTGTCCGCCCGTGACATGCAGGCGACGCCGCCCATGCCCGCAGCGATCACGATGTCGTCCCGGATCTCCGGCGGGAACATGTCCGGGGTCCCGGTGTCGAGGGTCCGGCTGATGGTCTGCGGCGAGTCGGTCCGGACGTTGCCGAAATACAACTGCCCCAGGAGTGATTGGGGCACGCCGACCTCGGTCAGCAGCCGCCGGTCCTCGGGGTTGGCGAAGTGCCGCTCGGCGACCTCCGGCGGCATCGTCTCCACCGAGAGCGAGCCGAACGCCGACACTAGTTCCGCATGCGTAACCATCTCGGGCTCCTCAGCCAGCTACCGGGTCCAACTGATCATCGGACAACAACTGCCGTCGATACCGATCGCCTCCACGACGTACCAGGCAAGCGGTACGAGCCGTGGCTGTGTCGATCAGAATGCCCGACGCTGACCCGACCCCGCATCACTGCGGATCTGCGCCCGGTGCCGCTCGATCGACTCCGAGGACAGGCAACACGATCAAGCGTCGAGCAGGCACCTTCGCCCGATCACGACAAGGTACTACGCGGTTGGGTCACGCTCTGGATCAAGTTTCCGCAGGTGTCGTCGAAGATCGTCGTGGACGCGACCCTCCCCTTGTTCGGCCCCTGCGTGAACGTAACCCCCAGCTCGCGCAGCCGCGCGTACACCGCCTGCACATCCGCCACCTGGGGCGACGTGGCCGGAATGTCGTCGGTGACCGCCCCCTCTTCGTACGGCTTGACCGCAGGGTTGCCTGTCTGGCTCCAGCAGCAGCTCCGTGCCCTCGGATGCCTCTGGCGAGACGAGCGAAAGCTTTCCGGACCTCGCCCGGCGGGACGTGGTCCTGGTGAAGCCGAGCGCCTCGACGTAGAAGTTGAGGGCCTTGCGCGTCGTGATCAGCTTGGCCTCCTCTGGTCCATCAGATGGATACAGCCTGTTGGGTCTGGCGTCGGCGGGTAGGTGCAGGGTGATGCCGGGTTGGAGCCACTCGCCTTGGGTGAAGGGGCGGCCGTTGTTCATGGTGCGGCCTTGGTTCAGGGCGATGATGTCCTGGTTGCGCATCGGGTCGCCGAGTTGGTGCTCGGCGATGGTCCACAGGGTGTCTCGGGGTTGGACGACGTAGGTGACGTGCGGGTTTGCGGTCTCGGTCTTGCCTGGCTCTGCGGCTGTGGCGCGATCGGGTGTCTCTGTGGTGGGCGCGGGGTGCGGCGATGGGGGCGGTTGGCGGCTACGGTGATGGTGGTGATCAAGTACGCGGCAAGCCGTTGGAACGGCAGGCGTACGTGGCTGCGGCGGGCGCGGATTGTGCCTACGAGTTCCACCGTGACGGCGAGGGCGAATAGGGCCCAGCAGGTCCACACCGTGGCGAGCAGCAAGGTCTGGATGACGATGGGTTCGCCGGGAGTGGCCAGGTCGTCGATGGTGGGCAGGTCGATGGGCCAGAAGAAGATCAGCAGGATGGCGGGGATCCCGGCCAGCAGTCCCGTCAGTGCCGCGCCGGCGGCGGCGTCCGAGCGGGCGCAGATCATTGAGCGGGGCGTGCTACCGCTCGTCCATGCCGGGACCTCACCGTCGCGCACGGATCCCGAAAGCCCAGGATATCTGTGCACACAACTTCGGAAAATGACACCCGGTCGAACTCCAGCGGTCAGCAGGAAAACCCGGGAGGTGGTATTCCACCCGGGCCATCCGCCTATCTACTGCCAGACGCTCTTACTGAGTCGCCAGATACTCCACGTTGGAGACCACGAACTCTCCATAGTGAAGAGCTTCGCCTATTCTGGTGAACCTTTCGTATTGGCTCCGAGAAATCGGTTCGCCTTTGCAGCTCAGGACTCGTAGAAGAATACGGAATGAGAGATTTGGTGTGCAGCGGTGCAGGCATTGAGCCAACTGATTGGCCAGCTCTGCGCCGATAGCCCCGGCAGCCTCGTTCAGCTCGCGGAGAATTGAGTCGGCCTCACCGGCCCCAGCCTCTTGGTCGTATGGATCAAGACGGCTGGGAATGGTCCCTCTTCTCACGAGCCAGGCATCGCATTCCTCGATGAGCATCTCCATCCACTGCGATCCAGACGGAACGTGACGTCCGAAGAAGTGCCCGGATTCCGTTCCTGACTGCCACAGATGTTCTATGGAATCAGATGGAAGCCCCTCAAGGAGCAGCGATGCGTCGCGGCGAAGGGACATGACATGGTGCGGGTCCAGCCCTTCCCACAAATGGTACCGGACCGCACTGATCGCCGTCTCTGCGACGAGCGTCCAGTCGGCATGAAAGTGACTCATCAGCCAGGTGAGGCCAAAATCGTCCTCGGCATACCGCCGCATGTCTTCACTTACCTCGGATAAGCGGTCCACGCGATGTCCTCGCCTACGTGAACCCTTTGGTGCTGAAGGAGCAGTGTATACCTATTTCCCCCGCCAAAGTATTGGCTCCGTCGCCATGAGTGGCCCAATCGATGGAGTTATTCGCTCCAAAGGTTCCCTTCGAGGGGAAGCTGCCTTCTCGTTTCTCTGGAGCCATTTATTCATCCTTTTTGCATTTCCGGTCAGCGCGTAGTCTACTGCGGACTGCACCGCCTAGGCGTCGATGAAAACCCCGTTCCGGCCGCCTTCGCTGACGGCCAGTGCAATCGCCTGCTGCATGGGTGCCACCGAACTGACGCATCTGCCGTCAGCCCAGGCCCAGGCCGCCGCGGTAACCTCCCGGTTGCCCTCGGGGCCGCGGCGCCCGCGCATCCCGCAGGCGCCGCAAGACGATCAAATCGCCCTCCGGTTGCCGCACCCCTGACCGGCCTCGCTCGGCCTGGTCTCCCGAAAGCGGCAATACATCAGCAACCCGTACGGCACGACAGCATCACGGGAGCGTGAGTTTAATTTTGTTGCTGACGATATTGATAGCTTCAACCTGAACGAGGATATCGTCGCCAAGTGATGGCCACACCTCGAGACCCTTTAGTCCGAATGACCTCCCACTCGATATCGGTGAGATCCGACGGATATGCCGGTCTCCGGCCACGACATCCGCACCCCGGTGAGGCGCAACCGCTGGCGTTACCGATCGCGGGCGTGTAGACAGACAACCACGGGCTCCTGGCCGCTGAGCTGCTTAGACACCACCTCAGCTACCGGGAGCCCGCTCCCGTTCACGGGTTAACAGCCCAACGATGACCACACCCCGGGGCTCTCCTGACTCACGTCCCCACACCAAATCCCTTTGTCAGCAGGCTCTTAGTGAGGTTGCCGACGTCGTCGTAGGTGTAGGTGATCTTGTGGTGGTCGGCGTTGATGACGTCGACGACCTGGTAGATCGGGTCGTAGGTGTAGGTGGTGGTGAAGTCGGCCGGGTTCGCGCCGGGCAGGTTGCCGTTGGGCTCGGTCTGGGTGGCGAGGTTGCCGGCCAGGTCCCAGGTGAAGGTGGCCTTGCGTTCCGGGCCGTCGGTGGTGTCCTTGGGCAGCACCGACTCCAGCAGTTGGTCGGCCTTGTCGTACGTCGCGGTGGCCACGGCACCGTTGGGTGCGGTGGTCTTGGTGACGTTGTCGTTGCGGTCGTAGACCGGCGCGGGGGTGACGATGAACTCGCCCTTGTCCTGGTCCTTGGGGACCTTGGACTCCAGCGGGCGTTTGAAGACGTCGTAGGTCTGGGTGGTCTTCTTGCCGAGGGCGTCGGTGACCGACAGCACGTTGCCGCGCGCGTCGTAGGCGGTGACCGTGGTGCGGTCGTTCTCCTCTGCGGTTTCCACGCCGTATGCGTCGGTGATCTTTTGGGGGTAGCCGGTCGGGCACACTGTTGAATGAGGCGCAACAGCCCTTGGCGCTGCACAGATCCACGCGAAGGTGGGATCCCAGCCGATTCCCAAGCGATGTAACGGAGAGTAAAAGATCCAGGTTGTCGAGACCGTTTCGCAACGCACCTGGGAGTCAACTCCCAGCGAACTCACTGCAAGGTGCAGCGGTTCGTAAACATGCGCCTCGAATGCCCTTGATCAGCAGAAAGGCGCGTCAGGCAGGTGCACGCCAATAGATCGTCATCCAACACTCTTGACTGCCCGCACCATCCATGACCAAATCGAAAAGGTTTGCCGTCGCCTGCCCTCACGTCCCTCTAGAGGAAATCCCATGCCATCGACCAGACCCCACGGTGACCACCCATCCATACGAACCCACCCACCAAAGCGGCCGCGCAACCGGGCGCGGGCCGCAGCGTCTGCGGGCGCATCGCGATGCCTTTGCCCTCCACGCTGAGCGCCAGCACCGTGAACGCCGTGCACGGCACCGGGAACCGCGCGGCGTAGAAGGCATCGACCGCGACCCGGGCCACCACCTGCTCGATACGCCGTTTGCCGATCACGTTGCCGCAGCGCGCCGTGAGCGCCGCGTGGGCCACGCCGAGCGAGCCGCACGCCGTCTCGACGACCGCGAGCTTCGCCACCCGGCCGAGTGCCGCACCGACGGCAGCGACAGCGCCGCATCCACCGGATACACATTGCGGACGCCCGAGGCGCGCCACGTGCACCGGGTGACCGTCACCGTCCCGACGAGGGTGGCCAGCAGGCGGTGATGCCCGATCTCCACCCGGCCGCAGCAGCCCGTCGGCCCCGATCACCCCTGCCGCCGCCCGCATTCGCCAGCTTCTCGCGGGCCAGTTGATCGAGAGCGCATCGCCGCTCCGGGCCTTACTCCCACGTGGTCTTCGAGCGCAGGACTCGAGCTGCATCCGGGGGGAACACATAGAAATTAGCCCAGGGTGCAGGACCTCTGCCCGGTGATCTAGAGACCGCCGACCATGCTTCGGATCGCTTCGGCGACTTTGTGATCGATGTCCAGGGATTCATCGCCGTCGATGGCCGCCGAGGGGTGTGTCCAGTCAGTTCTCTTACACTCCAGTGTGGTCATTGATGTGCGGTTATGCGGGATATGCCGGGGTAGCCGACCGGGAGTCACTCAACGGGGGAGGCGACATCATGCTCAACATGCTGCGCAAGATGGGCATCCGGTCCAGCCATATGTACGCCGCCGGCACAGCGTCGATTCTCGCGTCGTTCGCGTCCTGGATGCTGTCCAGGCAGTACGAGAACGAGGGGATCGCCCGCGCCGACCGATGGGGGATCTTCATCGGCGAGTGGGCGCCCACTTTCATGGCACTGGGGGTCGGGCTGGCCGTCGAGGAGATGCGCGAGCAGCTCAACCTCGTAGGTATCCAGGAGGAGGAGATCCCTGAGCAGATGCGCCAACCTGCGGGCGTGTAAGGCGGGAGAGGGCAGGCAGCTCCTCATGGGGGCTTGCCTGCCCGTCGCTTCTGGCGGGGCACGGTGGGATCAAAGGCACTCGTGCAGGGGACTTCGTTTTGGGCGAAGCGGAGAGGGCGG
The DNA here is from genome assembly GCF_039536965.1 of Nonomuraea antimicrobica. Lineage (NCBI taxonomy): Bacteria > Bacillati > Actinomycetota > Actinomycetes > Streptosporangiales > Streptosporangiaceae > Nonomuraea > Nonomuraea antimicrobica. Next base: position 47,225 of record NZ_BAAAZP010000049.1, read on the forward strand.
CCCGACCCTTCGCTGGCGAGGCCGAGGGGAGGTCAGCTTCTCGCGCATGGACGACAGCGGCGCGCCCGGCTTTGCGTGTGGAGCCGTGTGACGGTCACAGTCGTTCAGCCGTCCCGGCCAACTGGGCCGTCCGGCGCTGGTCAGGGTTGACGGCTGCCGGGAGGCGGAGGACTGCTGCCGCGGTGTCCCCTGGCGTCGTGGCCGGGCGGAGCAGCCGGGCTGGGCGGTGGTCGGTCATCGATGGCGTCCTGACGACTGCGGGCGGTTGACTGGCTCCAGCGTGATCTGGTGCGGAGCAGGGACAGCAGCAGCCCGAGGATGCCGCCGAGCATCAGGATGACGCCCGCGATGCGAAGTTCGAGTCCGCCCACCGATCCGTCGGCCTGGGCGAAGGTGAGAATGGCGCCGAAGGCGATGATGGCGATGGTTTCGGTGACGAGCTTCATGCAATTCTTCCGCCGCCTCTGGAGCGGGAGCTCCGAAGGACGCTGAGCGGACTCATCGGCGACCGGCCCGGTCATCCGAGCGCCGACCGATGATCAGGTTGTGGCCGAACAGCAGGACTGCCGCGCCGACGATGGCGCACAGCCAGGTGGACAGGTCGAAGAAGCCCTGGATGCCGGAGAGGTGGAACACCTGGGTGGCCACGAGGCCACCCAGCAGTGCCCCGGCGATGCCGAGTACGAACGTGATGATCAATCCTTGCGGATCTTTGCCGGGGACCAGCATTCTGGCCACCCACCCGGCGACCAGTCCGAGGGTGATCCAAGCGATGATGCCCATGGCCGAGCTCCTTTGGCGGTGCATCGATGGCTGCATGGGATCGGTGGCAGGTTCGGAGCGTAGCGCGCGGCCGGGGGGCGGATCGTCGGCGAGCAGCCGGCCCAGGTGGGCGTGGGCAAGCCCCCGAAGCTGCCCGCGCAGGCCGGTGCCGTACCGGTAGGGAGAGTGCGGATCACCAGGTCGGTCGGTGAACGCGTGGTGGCGGCGATGCACCGCCACCCAGTCGATGACGTTGCCTTGGAAGCTCATCGACCCGGCGACGGCCAGGGTCATGCGCAGCCATGGCCGGCCGGTGAAGGAAGAATGGGTGAGCAGCCGATGGAAGCCGACCGTCACTCCGAGGCTGGACCACGATCGCAACTGTCAGCCCGACCTGGGCCCGGCCGGCTGGCGCGTGCTCTTCTGCCCGGGGAAGGGCGATGAGCCGTCGTAGTCCTGACGGCGGTCCACCACCTGTTCAGAGATGGTCATGAAGTACCTATCCTCTCGTTCATACGGTCCGCCGGTGTATGTAGCACCAACGCCAGGTCGACCGGGGCTCCATGACGGAGACCACCGGGTGGTCGGTTTCCCGGTAGTGAGCCTTGGCGTGGCCGCCCTGCGAATCGTCGGAGCAGGCCACCCACCCGCAGGTCAGGCACACCAGCAGGCGTGTCCAGGTCTGGCCGAGGAGGAGACATTCCTTGCATTCGGGTGGTCCGTACTCCACCGCCGGGAGACGGGCGATGTGATCGCAACGCGGGACCTGACCGTTCAGGCCGGCGCAGGCGGTCGCGTTCGTTCCTTGTGCGTCCAGGGTCATGACGACCCCCTCACGTGACAGCGACGCAAGCTGCGCCGACTGGTCACCTACCAGTCACGGTGATCGGCGAGCCGTCGGAAACACACAATCCCAGCAAGGCTCATCATCTGCGGCGATAGCGAGCCTGCCGACGTGCCGCGTCCGGCTCGATCCCGCGTCTCACCAGCGGGGTAGGGGCGGCAGGGAGTCGCGACGGATGAAACGGGCGGAGCTGGGAGAGGCCCGTCCGGGTGGGCTCACCTCGAGCTCACGACCGACCTGGCCGAGCGGTCAGGTCGATGATTTCGCCGACGGTACTGGAGGCCGCCAGTGCGGTGGCGAACAGAATCAGCTGGTTGAGCACCTTGAGGAAGAGCAGCATTGCCACCGCTCCGGCGACGACCTGGTAGGCGGGGTTGGCGGCGGTGAGGTTGAGCAGGGCTTGGCCGAGGGTCTTGAGGATCTCCAGGCCGATCGCGATGACGAGCGCCGGGCCGATCACCCGGCGCAGCGGCAGACGCAGCCGTGGCGGCGCGGTCAGCAGCGCCATCGCCAGCAAGGTGTTGACCCCGATTCCCAGCACGAACGCCGCCACCGACAGCACCCCTCGGGCGGGGGTGGCGTCCACACCCACGGTGTTCACCGCAAGCCAGATCAGCACCCGCTCAGCGGCGAAGGCGACGGTGAGCGACAGGGAGAGCAGCACCCCGAGCCCGGCCACCACGCCCAGGTCGATGATCTGGCGCAGCAAGAAATTGCCCGGATATTCCTCGAGCCGCCAGATCGCCCTGGTCGCCGAGCGCAGCGTGTCCATCCAGAACAGGCCCGTGAGCGGCAGCACCACGCAGGCCACCAACCCGGCGGTTCCCCCGGCATTGCGAAGCGCCTGGACGTCCAGGCGCGGGAAGGTGTCACTCGGTAGTGCTGGACCTCGGTTAACGCCGCCGGGTAGTCCAGGTGCGGCCGAGGATGGCGAACCCCAGCAGGGCCAAGGCGAAGGTGGCGAAGAAGGCGTAGTAGGTGAGGGCGGCCGAGAGCCGGCCGGCATTCGCCTTGTCGTAGCGGATCAGGGCGCGCACCGTGTGATCCAACCAGCCGTGCCGGCTCCTGGCTCGATTCCATCACCGTGCCGTCGTGAGAAAGGGGTAGGTCGGAATGAACCTACCCCTGACGCAAAATCTATTTCCCCAACATTTCCCCGGCTTGAAGCCTGAAATCGTGCCTGTCTGCGCCTGGCGGGGAAGTTCCCGTGCATGGCTTCACATCAGGAACGCCTGTCGCGGTTAGTTCCTCAGACCTTGGCGCGGATCGCTGTGTGGTGCGCGTGTCTGATCGTCATCGGCGTAGTGGTCAACTACGTGTTCAGCTTCGTGGCGAAGATGCGCATCGTCGCCCTGCCGGTGGCGGTCGCTCTACTGCTGACCGCGCTGCTGTTCCCGCTCACCAGGCACCTGCGCGCGTTGGGCCTGCGGGCGATCTACGCCACCTGGGTCACCATGCTCGTCGCCTTCGCCGTGCTGAGCGGGACGGGCTGGATCATCGGCGTCCGGGCCCACGAGGAGTTCCCCGGTCTGGTGACCCAGGTCCGGCAGACGGCCAAGACGGTGGAGGGCTGGCTCTACACCGGGCCTCTGCATCTGAAGCCCATCCAGCTCAGCGGGTGGGTGGACGACATCGCCAAACTGATCACCGAACGGCAGCAGCAGATCACCTCGACGGTTCTCGCGGGCACCGTGGTGGTGGTGGAGGTGCTGGCCTCGATCGTGCTTCTGCTGTTCGTGACGTTCTTCCTGCTCAAGGATGGCGACCGGATCTGGTCCTGGTTCCTCAAGGGGTTCGGCCGGATGGCGCCGCGGGTCGACCGTGCCGGGCGAACCGCGTGGACCACGCTGTCGCACTACGTGCAGGGCACGGTGGCCGTAGCTACGGTGCACGGCGTGCTCATGGGTCTGGTGCTGGCCATCATGGGCGTCCCGCTCTGGGCGGCACTCGCCGTACTGATCTTCTTTGCCAGCTTCATCCCGATCGTCGGCATCCTGTTCGCCGGTGCGGTCGCGACGCTGGTCACGCTCGGCGCGAAGGGCCCGATCTTTGCGTTGATCTTCATCGGCGTCCTCGTCGTCGAACAGCAACTGGAGAACCACGTGCTCCAACCGCTGATCGTCGGCCGGGTGCTGCATTTCCACCCTCTGGCGATCATCATCGTGCTGGCGGTCGGCGGCATCCTGGCCGGGATCGCGGGTGCGGTCGTGGCCGTGCCGATCACCGCCATCCTCTACCGGGCCGTGCCCGAGCTCTTCAAGGCCGATCCGATTCCCCTCCCGGCAGGACCGGCCCACGCACCACCGGCTCAGGACGTTCCCCATGAGAAGGGACGCGAGCAGAAGGACTGACGGGTTCCAATGCGTCGGCGACGACGCCGGATTTCGCACGGTTTCAGAGCGCGACATCAGGCTACGGCTCCGTAGCCCGCCTGACGCCAGGTATCGGGCCAAGGGTGTGGCCCGAGCTTGTCCGGGCAGGCGAATTGCTCAAAGTCGATAAAAGGGACACTATGCGCGTGTTTGGAGAGTACTGGCATGGCTTCGACGGGCGCAGGCGCCGCTGATCCGGAGCGGGGTGGCGCGGCGCCGATCATCGACGGGCGTAACCGGTCGTGGCGGTGGTTGCGTTGTGGGTGTTCGTGCTGGTGCCGTTCGCGGCGCTGGCCGGCGCGATCCCGGCGGCCTGGGGGTGGGGGCTGAGCTGGGCCGACATGGCGATCGCGGCTGGCGCATACGTCCTGACCGGGCTCGGCGTCACGGTGGGTTTCCGCCGCTATCTCACCCACGGTGCGTTCAAGGCCGGCCGGTGGCTGCGGTTCGGCCTGGCCGTGGCCGGGTCCCTGGCGGTGCAGGGCTCGGTTATCCAGTGGGTGGCCGACCATCGGCGCCACCATGCCTTCGCCGACCGCGACGGCGACCCGCACTCTCCCTGGCGTCACGGGCACAGCGTGCGCGGCCTGGCCAAGGGGCTGCTGTTCGCGCATGTCGGCTGGATGTTCGGGCGTGACCTCACCAACCCGGAGCGTTTCGCCAAGGATCTGCTCGCCGACGCCGACGCCGACGCCGACGCCGACGCCGACGCCGACATCGGCCGGGTGGATCGGCTGTTCGTGCCGCTGGTCGCGGCCTCGCTGCTGCTGCCGCCGGTCATCGGTCTGCTGGCTACGGGCACCTGGCACGGCGCGCTGACCGCGTACTTCTGGGGTGCGCTGGTGCGGATCGCCTTGCTGCATCACGTCATCTGGTCGATCAACTCCGTCTGCCATGTCTTTGGCGAGCGGCCCCTGAAAACCCGCGCTGGGGACCGGGCCGCGAACTTCTGGCCGCTGGCGATCCTGTCGTTCGGCGAGAGCTGGCACAACGGCCACCACGCCGATCCCACCTGCGCCCGCCACGGCGTGCTACCCGGCCAGATCGACATCTCCGCCCGGCTGATCGGTCTCATGGAGGGGCTCGGCTGGGCCCGCGACGTACGATGGCCGACCCCGACGCGCCTGGCCGCACGACGCCGCGGGCTTTCCCCGTAACCGGCCCTGAGAAGGTACGGCTCAGCCTGGACCCCGATCTCGCCCGCCGGGGCGCGGTGGACGGCGCGTGGTGGCCCGTCGGCTACGACGCCGGAGCGGAACTGCCCGGACTGATCGCCGCCATCGACCAGCGGCTGAACCGACGGGTCCCGCGCGTGGGCCCGCACATCGACGCGGAGGTCGAGCGTTAAACGCCATTCACCGTGCCGTCCTTGAGCTCCGAGTGTTGTCCAATCTCGTCGCGCGCACCATAGGCCGGGCTCTGCGCCAGGTGCCGGCTGCGGCCAACAGGAGAGGGGCCCCTTCCCACGACACGCCGTGAGCGGTGCAGGCGTCAGAACCGCCTGATCCCCCCGGGCAGCGTCAGGCCGGTGAGCACGGCTGCTGATAAGCCTGGCGCAGATTGCTGCTTTCGACCTGGTCGAGCACATTAGACGATCAGGTCATCGCGCCTGACTGCTCCGCTCACGCCAACCCAGCGCAACGTGCTGATGACCGCCTCCCATCTGCGGCCACCTTGGCCCTCACTCCCCTGACCATAGGAGCCAGCATGAACACTGCGGACACGGTTGGCGCTCTCACACCTGACCCGGTAGCCGACCGGCTCCTGCGCATCACGCCAATCGTCGATCTCGCGGGCCTGCAGATCGAGGGCGAACTCGACCGCGCCACCCTGCCCGCCCTGACCCGGGCCCTGGCCTCGATGGCGGGCCGTGGCAGCTTCTCCGTCGATCTCGGCGGCCTGATGTTCTGCGACGTCGGCGGCCTGCGCGCCCTGGTCACCGCCGCCACCGGTCTGCGCTGCGGCCACGTGCTGACGTTGCGCTCGCCCCCTCCGCAGGTGCGACGCTTGCTCGAGCTCACGGGCTGGCACCAGACGGCAGGTCTTCGCCTGCAGGCGTCGTCGCACGCACTGCCGGACCCAGCTCAACCGCCTTGATCAAATTGATCATCAGGTTCCGTGCTCGAGCGGTGTGTTGGAGGCTTGATCGGTGCTGGAATTGGGAACCTGTCCGGGGACGACAACGCGATAAACCGGCGCTGCCCCGGGGGATCTCGAACATGGTGTGGAATCCGATGAACAGCGCCCAGAAGTGCAGCTTGCCCAGCCTGTCGTCAAGAATCCTGCCGGTCATCTTCGGCGACCCGGTGACGAACATGTGGTGGGCCCACACGGTCATGGACAGCCCGGCGATGGCGATGGTGGCGCCGGCTTCGATTGATGTTCTCCTCGGTCGTTCCCCTCTCATGGGTGATGTCCGACCCGCCGCCGCGGCCACCGGGGAATTCGTCGGTCCCGTTCAGGTCCAGTTCGTGGACGGAATCGGCGCCGCAGTAGTCATAGGCGTTGGCGCTGCCGCCCACGACGGGGTCGATCTGCAGAAAACGGCCGGTGGCGGGGTTGTACAGGCGCACGCCCAGCTACACTGAGCCGCCGATGGAGTCGGAGGCCCGCTGGCTCGTGCCCAGCCAGCCGTAGTGGCGGGAGTCGCCGGTGTTCTGCGTGCGGGGCGCCCCGTATTCGGTGTAGCCGGTCATACCGGTGGCGTCGCCGGTCCTGCTCGATGTTACGGGTCCAGGATCCATCGGTCTCGCTGGTCCAGGCGGGTTGTTCGATGTCTGGCGTGCTTCTTGTGGCGCTATCTGGCAAATTCGGCGAGCGCGGCGTACGCGGTTGACCGGGAGATCCGCTGCTTCGGTCACCGACGTGCCGTCGTCGACCGCGGCCGGACGACGCTTGGGCACCGGTGAGAGGTTCGCCGAGGACACCGTCCGGCTGGCCAAGGTCAGGGTGTGTCGGGGCCCGCCGCTACAGGTACTGGCCCGCCTCGGCGCTGGCTGTCTTCGACACACGCGCCGACACCACGTTAGCGAGGTTGATGACCACGCCGTTCACGTCGGTTTCACGGCCATATCTCGCCCGCATCAACACCAGGCTGCGCCGCTCGTCCATAGCACGAGCGATCGCCGCCACCGCCTCCGGCTCCCCGTCGAAGTCCCCGCTCATCACGGAGACGTCTTCGCCGCTCATCAGGTGGAATCGAATGATCAGTGCGACATTCTCCGGCACGGCCGGCTCCTTTCGCCAAAATCCGCAAGGGACCCCTGCCCAGGGTCGAACGCTGTAGGCGGCTGCCCTCCACATTCGCCTACTGCGGCGCGGACGCGGCGCCCTCCAATCAGGGGGTGATATCGGAGTGACAATCACGCCACCCGCTCCGAACCGGTTTGTTGCTCTGGTCAGTGGTCGGTGATGAGAGCGTCCAGGGCGGCGGCCTTGTCAGCTTCGGTGGGCAGGGCGTAACGGCGGGTGGTGTCCAATGAGCCGTGCCCCAGCAGCTCGGCGACCAGAATGGGGTTCTTGCCGTCGCGGATGAGCTGGGTGGCGAAGGTGTGGCGCAGGACGTGTGGGCTGAAGGGCTCGGTGGGGTCGTCGCCCAGGCCGACGGCGTCGCCGAGGCCGGTGATGATGGCGCGGGCGGCGCGGTCGCTCAGGCGGCCACCGCGGCGGTTGAGGAACACCGCGGGGCAGGTCCCGGCTCCCTTCCAGTCGGTGCGAGTTGCCAGCCAGTCGGCCAGGGCCTGGCGTAGGTCTGGATGGATGGGTAGCAGGCGGGTCTTGCCGGCGTCGCGGCCTTTTCCACGGATGCGGAGTTCGCCCTTGCGTGCTGAGAGGCGTACGTCGGCCAGGTCGAGGCCGACGACTTCGGAGATCCGCAGGCCGGCGTAGTAGGGCAGCAGGGCGATGGCCTTGTCGCGCGGGGATGCGGTGAGCTGGACGTGGCAGATGTAGCGGCGGGTGCGCCGGGCGTCCAGGGCGCGGGGGGCGGTGCGGCGGGTGTCGTGTTCGCGGCGGGCCTGGGGCTTGCCGAGGTTGCGGCGGGCGTAGAAGTCGTCGATGGCCGACAGGTAGGTGTCGATGGTGTTGGGGGCGCGGCGGCCGTTTTTGAGGTGCCGGCGGAAGTCGAGCACCGCGCCGGTGGCCGCGACCGGGTCGCTGAGCGGATCGCCGTCCAGGGCGCCGGCGTCGGCTTGATCGGCCAGCCAGGCCAGATAACCGCGCAGCCGGGAGGCGTACTTGGCCTTGGTGGAGTCGGCCAGCGGGGCGCGCTCGAGTGCGGCGCTGTAGTCGGCCAGGACGGCGGTGTGGGGAGCGGGGAGCGGTACGGCCGGCGACCGGCGCGTGTTTCCGGAAACTGCTCCGGCCGGTTCCATGATCTCTGAGGGCGTGTTTCCAGAAGTCACCCGCCCAGTCTACTTCCGGAATTAGGGAATTCCGGAAGTACGAGGTAGAGTCAAGTTACCGAGGTCTTTTCGAGCGTTGGCATTCAGGTCGGCGTCGCCCCCGGCGAACCACCACCGGCCCCTTTCTGAGGGGCCCGGACAGGTCAGGCGACCATGACGCCGATACTGCTTTCTCAACCCGCGCTGCCCGGCTCTGCCTCGTCCGTGATGCCTCGGGTCGATTCGGCCCTACGACTCAGTCTCCACCCGGTGCTGGATCGGCGAGCTGTGGTGGATGGGGCATGGTGGCCCTACTCCCGCGACGCGGCCGCCGAACTGCCCGGCCTCGTCGCCGCCGTGGACCGGCTGCTTGATCGGGTCACGCTCCGCGTCGGCGTGCATTGCGATGCATGGCAGAGCATCCCGCGCCGCATCCCGGCACGCGGGCGGCAAATCCGCATCGGCTGGTTCCGCCACACCGACCCGCGCCTGATCACTCTCACGTTCGCGGCCGGCGAGCCGGTCGTCCTGCTGGTCATCCCGCCCGACACTGCGGCAGGTCCCGCTGAGGGAACGCTCAAGCTCACCGCCCAGGACACCACAGGCTTGAGCATCGACGACATCCTCACCGTCGCGCGCTTGCCGCCCGACCCCGCTGCGCCTCTCCGCGGGACGGACGCCGACGGCTCGGCCGGCTGGGAGAACGAGGGCGGGTTGGTCACCGACCAGGAATCGCCCTCCACCAGACGGCCGTCAGCGTCGGCGTGACCCGCGTGCCGCCTGCCGACCGGATCGAACGGTTCCAGGACCGCCTGTTCTGGCGGCGGACCGACTTTCCGGTCGGCAGGCATCCCATCGCATTCCAGCTTCTCCACAAAGGAGACTTCCATGACCGTCATCGACACCGCGCCACTCGCCGTGGCCGACCCGTCAAAGCCGACCACCGTTCATCTGTCCGGCGAGATCGACATCTTCACCAGCGCGGCGCTTCGCCGGCGACTGCTGAGCACGCTGAACTACAGCACGAGCCTGCTCATCATCGACCTGTCGCAGGTGTCGTTCTGCGACGCCGGCGGCCTGGCCGTCCTGGTCGGTATCCAGCGCCGCGCCCGGCCGTTGGGTATCACCTTGGCCCTGAGCGGGCCCCGCCCGTTCATGTCCCGGCTGCTGAACCTCACCGGCCTCGGTCGCGGCCTGCCGATGGTGGCGTGAGCGGGGTGCGCGCCCAGGCCCCGGCTCCGGCATACGATGGGCGATCGCCGTTCCCGCACGTCCAGCAGCTCCACAGTGCCCACGCCGGGCAGGTGGCACTGACCGCCACGATCGTCATCGCCCCGTTCATCGCGCTGAGCGCCGGAATCTGGCTGGCGTGGGGAACCGGTGTGAGCCTCACCGACCTGCTGCTGGCCGCCGTCCTCTACGTCGTGACCGGGCTGGGGGTGACGGTCGGCTTCCACCGGCTGCTGACCCACCGTTCCTTCACCGCCCGCCCCTGGCTACGCGTCGTCCTGGCCGTGGCCGGGTCGATGAGCTTTCAGGGCAACCTGATCGACTGGGTGGCCGTCCACCGCCGCCACCACGCCTTCACCGACCGGCCGGGCGACCCGCACTCCCCCTATCAGTACGGCACCGGTCTCGGCGGGCAACTGCGCGGGATTCGTCCTCACGACGCCGTCCCGCTCGGAAGCCCGGTTTCGTGCTCTGAGCAGGCTTTCGCCGCGTGATCAGGCCAGTGGCTCTGACCATCGCGGGGTGTCGGTGAACGCACAGCGCATGGCGGACAACCTGGTGCCGTTCCTGCCGCGCTGATCACGGTGCCGGCACTGATCTCGCTGCTCGCCGAGGATGCCGACGGCGTGACTGACGTGCGGCGCGGGTCCGGTGGCGCTGCTCAGCCGTTCCCGTAGGTGGGCGCGATGTCCTGTGCCGGCAGCGTTGCGGGCGGAGGGAACAGGAACGGTAGTGATCGTCAAGCGGAAAGAGATCTTCTGACATGGTGTGCGGCGGCGACCATGTTGCGCAGAGCGGTTTCGATCTCGGCAGGTTCCCGGGTCCTGAATCCGCAGTCGGGGTTGACCCAGAGCCGGTCGGGTTCGATGGACTGGAGCAGGTGGTGCAGGGCCTGCGCCATCTCGTCGGTGCCAGGAGCGCGGGACGAGCGGCTGTCGTAGACCCCGGGGCCCACGCCGGTGCGGAAGAGGGCTGCGCGGGCGCCGGACAGGGGTTCTGTGCGAGGTCGGGCGGCCTCGACGCTGGTGACGTCGGCGTCGAGGGCGCTGATGGCGGCGAGGACGTCCTGGGACCACGACTGGCAGATGTGGGTGTGGATCTGGGTGGTGTCGGCGACGCCGGAGGTGGCCAGCCGGAACACGCTCGTGGCCCAGGACAGGTAGAAGGCGCGCTCGGCCCGGCGGAGGGGCAGGAGTTCGCGCAGCGCGGGTTCGTCGATCTGGATGATGCCGATGCCGGCCGCTTCGAGGTCGTGGATCTCGTCGCGCAGGGCGAGGGCGAGCTGGCGGGCGATGTCGGCCCGGGGGAGGTCGGTGCGGGCGTACGAGCGGGCCAGCAGCGTGACCGGGCCGGTGAGCACGCCCTTGACCGGACGGTCCGTCCGAGACTGGGCGTAGGTGGCCCAGCGGACCGTCATCGGCACAGGACGGGAGACGTCGCCGTGCAGGATCGGTGGGCGCACGTAGCGGTCGCCGGCCGCCTGTACCCAGCCTTCGGCTGTCAGGGTGAAGCCTCGCAGTTGTTCGGCGAAGTAGCCGACCATGTCGTCGCGCTCGGGTTCGCCGTGGACGAGCACGTCGAGCCCGAGCCGTTCCTGGAAGGCGATGACGCGGTCGATCTCGGCCCGTACGACCTGGTCGTGGGCGGCCTCGTCGATGCGGCCGGCACGCCAGTCGGCCCGGGTACGGCGGACCTCCGCGGACCGGGGGAACGAGCCGATCGTGGTGGTGGGCAGCGGCGGCAGCCCGAAGACTCGCCGCTGGGCCGCGGATCTGACCGGCCACTCCGCCCGGGGGCGGCCGTCGCCCAGTACGTCCACCCGGGCACGCACGCGGTGGTCGGGAGCGTTCATGGCCACGTCACGGCGGGGGACCGCCCGTTCCTGACGGAGGGCCTGGCCGAGCAGGACGACCTCGTCGATCTTCTGCCGGGCGAAGGAGAGCCGGGCGCGCAGGTCCGGCTCCAGATCGGGTTCGGCGTCGAGGTCGAGCGGGACGTGCTGGAGCGAGCAGGACGTGCTCACCACCAGTTCCCCGGCCAGGCCGAGCAGAGACGCGCATGTCGCCAGGGCCCGACGCAGGTCGGTTCGCCAGATGTTGCGGCCGTCCACCACGCCTGCCACCAGTGTGCGCAGCGGCAGCCCGCCGATCGAGGCCAGCGTCCGCAGGTTGCCCGGCCCGGTGACGAAGTCGAGGCCGATCGCCTCCACCGGCGTCCCCGCCAGGACAGCCAGAGCGTCGCCGATGTCGCCGAAAGCGGTGGCCACCAGCAGCCGTGGGCGCGACGGCAGACGGGCGAGCCTGCGGTAGGCGTGTCCGAGCGCGGCCAGCTCGTGCGAGGTGAGATCGGTGGCCAGCACCGGCTCGTCGAGCTGAACCCACTGCGCGCCCGCCCCGCTCAGCCGTTCCAGCAGTTCGGCGTACACCTCGATCAGGTCGTCGAGCAGGTCCAGCGGCCGGAATCCGGCCGACGCGGCGGACAGCAGCAGAAAGGTCAGCGGGCCGACCAGCACGGGCCGGGTCTCCACGCCCAGCGTCCGCGCCTCCAGGTACTCGGCCAGCGGCTTGGACCGTCCCGCCGCCGCCAGCCGGAACCTGGTGTCGCGGCCGACTTCGGGAACGAGGTGGTGGTAACCGGTGCCGAACCACTCGCGCGTCTCCAGTCCGGGCGTCCCGTCTGTGCCCCTGGCCATCGCGAAGTAGGCGTCCAGCCCGTCCAGATGGCGGAAGCGCTCCGGGATGGCGTCGACCAGCAGGGCGGTGTCGAGCACCTGGTCGTAGAAGGAGAAGGTGTTGGAGGGGATCTGTTCGAGACCGGACTCGCGCAGGTCGGTCCAGACCGAGTGGCGCAGCCGGGCGCCCATCTCCAGCAGCCCCGCGGCGTCGAGGCGGCCCGCCCAGTAGTCCTCGGTGGCTCGCTTCAGTTCGAGCCGGGTACCGATCCGGGGGTAGCCGAGTACGGTCGCTCCGGGCACGGGGGCTGTCATGGCTGCTCTTTCTCGTCGTGAAGCGGGCGGGCCGGGATCCGAGCGCGGTCCGGGTCGCGGGCCTGGCAGCCCGGATGGGTGCCAGGCCCGCGCCGGGCTCAGCTCGCCTTGAAGTCGGTCGCCTCGCCGCGGATCTCCCGGGCCGCGGTCACCAGGTTCTCCAGCGAGGCCCGTACCTCGGGCCAGCCGCGGGTCTTCAGCCCGCAGTCGGGGTTGGCCCACAGCCGGTCGGCGGGGATCGCGTCGAGCCCCTTGCGCAGCAGCGAGGTGACCTCCGCCACGCTGGGCACGCGCGGGGAGTGGATGTCGTAGACGCCTGGGCCGACCTCGCGCGGGTAGCCGGCCTCGGCCAGCTCGTGGGCGACCTGCATGTGCGAGCGGGCGGCCTCCAGGCTGATCACGTCGGCGTCGAGGTCGTCGATGGCGGCCAGGATCTCACCGAACTCCGCGTAGCACATGTGCGTGTGGATCTGCGTCTCCGACCGCACCACAGCCGTGGCCAGCCGGAACGCCTCGGTCGCCCACGCCAGGTAGGCGGTCCTGTCGGCGGCGCGCAGCGGGAGCGTCTCACGCAGCGCGGGCTCGTCCACCTGGATCACCCCGGTCCCGGCGGTCTCCAGGTCGGCGACCTCGTCGCGCAGGGCGAGGGCCACCTGGCGGGCGGTGTCGGCGAGCGGCTGGTCATCGCGGACGAACGACCAGGCAAGCATGGTGACCGGGCCGGTGAGCATGCCCTTGACCGGGCGGCTGGTCTGCGACTGGGCGTAGGTGGTCCAGCGCAGCGTCATGGGCTCGGGACGGGAGATGTCGCCGGCCAGGATCGGCGGGCGCACGTAGCGGCTGCCGTAGGACTGGACCCAGCCGTGCTGGGTGGCGACATAGCCGTCGAGCTGCTCGGCGAAGTACTGGACCATGTCGTTGCGCTCGGGCTCGCCGTGCACCAGCACGTCCAGCCCGGCCTCCTCCTGGAAGGCCAGCACGGCGCGGATCTCCGCTTCCATGCGCTCGTCGTAGGCGGCCTGGTCGATGCGGCCGGCCCGCAGATCGGCGCGGGCGGTGCGCAGCTCGCTCGTCTGCGGGAACGAGCCGATCGTGGTCGTGGGCACCGGCGGGAGGCCCAGCCGGGTGCGCTGGGCCTCGGTCCGCTCGGCGTACGGCTGGGCGCGGCGGGTATCGGCGGCGGTGACGGCCTCGGCGCGGGCCCGTACGGACGGGACCCGGGTGAGCGGCGAGGTGGCCCGCGACCGCAGGGCGGCCTGGTTGGCGGCCAGCTCACCGGAGATATCGTCACCGGCGAGGCCGCGGGCGAGGGTGACGATCTCCGCGGTCTTCTGGCGGGCGAAGGCGAGCCAGCGTGCCACCTCGGGGTCGATCTCGGTCTCGAGTGCGGCGTCGTAAGGGACGTGCAGGAGGGAGCAGGAGGCGGCCACGTCCACCCGGGCGGCGAGGTCGCGCAGCGCGGTGAGCGTGGTCAGCGACCTCTCCAGGTCGTTGATCCAGATGTTGCGGCCGTCCACGACTCCGGCGACCAGCCGCCTTCCCGGGAGGCCGCCGAGGGCGGTCAGGTCGTCCAGGTTCGTCGCGGCGGGGCCGGTGAAGTCGAGCCCGAGGCCGTCGACGGGCGCGTCGGCGAGCACCGGCAGGGCCTCGCCGAGCCGGTCGAAGTAGGTCGCGACGAGGAGCTTGGGCCGCTGGGTCAGCCCGCCGAGGTACCGGTAGGCGGTGGCGACGGCGTCGAGCACGGCCCGGGGCCGGTCCTGCACCAGGGCGGGCTCGTCGAGCTGGACCCAGGTGGCGCCGGCGGACCGGAGCGCGGCCAGCACGTCGGCGTAGACGGGCAGCAGCCGCTCCAGCAGGCTGAGCGGCTCGAAGGCGGGGTCGACGCCTGGGGCGGGCTTGGCCAGCAGGAGGTAGGTGACCGGGCCGACCAGGACCGGACGCGCCTCCAGGTCCAGGGCGAGGGCCTCGCGCAGCTCGCCGAGCTGCTTGGCCGGGTCGGCGGTGAAGGTGGTGCCGGGGCCGAGTTCGGGCACCAGGTAGTGGTAGTTGGTGTCGAACCACTTGGTCATCTCCAGCGGCGCGACGTCCTGGGTGCCGCGCGCCATGGCGAAGTACCCGTCGAGCGGGTCGGCCTCGACGGCGGCGCGGTGCCGTTCGGGGATGGCGCCGACCATGACGGTGGTGTCCAGCACGTGGTCGTACAGCGAGAAGTCGCCGGTCGGTACCTCGGCGACACCGGCGTCGGCCAGGCGGCGCCAGTTGTCGCGGCGCAGCGTCTCGGACGTGGAGCCCAGCTCGGCCGCGGTGACGCGGCCGGCCCAGTAGCCCTCGACGGCCTTCTTCAGCTCCCGGTCCGGACCCTGACGCGGGTAGCCGTACACGGTGGCGGCAGGGATGGCGCTGGGGGTGGCAGGAGTTTCGGCCACGGAACTCTCCTTCGCGAGTCACGAGAGACCTCGACGGATCCCCGGAGCGAAGGCGCGACCGCAGCGCGGGCATGGGCACGTGCCTGCGGGTCCGCCCGGCCCGCCCTCGAGGCCGTCGACGTCGCCGCGCGCTGGTGCGCGCGGGCAGTGGCAGGTCTTCGGACTCGTGGGCGTCCTGCTCGCTCCTACTGGCCGTCGCTTCCCCGGCCTCAAGAGGCCGAGTGCTGGTGACGGCGGTCGTTCCCACTCACCGCTGCGGGGCAGTCCCGGACTCACACCGGGTTCCCTCTTACGACGCGCCTGCCTGGCGGGCAGGGCGAACCAACTGCAAGGGCCACACTAGAGCCGAAACGCATCTCACGCGACAACGGGTCCCGTGCGTGAGTCGGGATGATCTAGTGATCGGCCAGGTCGTGACCGTTCAGATCGCGAACCTTGCCGGATCAGTGCCCGATCTCTCGGGCTTTGATCCGGCACCCGGGCGTCGATCAGACTGCCTTCTTCAGGAACTGCAGGACGCGGGCGTTGTAGGCATCGGGCTTTTCGGCGGGGACGATATGGCCGGCGCCCTGAATGAAGTCGGTCTCAGAACCGTCGGCCAGGCTCTCACGGATGGCGGTCAGGGACGCCTCGTCCATGGAGACGCTCTGGTCGGCGGTGCCGTGCAGGTAGAGCGTGGGCTGGGTGGGGAGCGCGCCCCACAGCGCCATGTGGGCGGCCTCCCATTCGGGGGTGCCCATCACCTTCGGGCCGAAGTTCATCCGGTAAAGGTCCAAGGCAGCCCGCAGGCGGGCCGGTTCGTTCAGGGCCTTGCGGACCGCTTCGAAGTCCTCGGTGGCGTCGTAGCTGGGTGCGGTCCACTTGTCCTGCATGACCTGCCTCAGCCAGGCCATGTCGTTGGCGGCAACGATCGTTTCGGCCATGTCCATCTGGAAGAACCAGAAGTGGTTGAGCCGCTCGATGCCCTCATAGGTGCTGGCGTAGTTGGCGAAGAACCACAGCGGTGGGACGTCGCTGATGACCACCTTCGACCAGCGCTCGGGTGCGGTGGTGGCGGCGGCCCAGGCGGTGGCGGCGCCCCAGTCGTGGCCGATCAGGACCGCGTCGCTGCCGCCGCCGAGCGCCTGGTGTATGGCATTGGCGTCGGAGACCAGGTCGACCAGCAGCATGCTGCCGTCGGCCGGCAGGGCTGAGGGGGCAAAGCCCCGGATGTTCGGGGCGACGGCCCGGTAGCCGGCCGCGGCCAGCGCCGGGATCAGGTGCCGGTAGGTTGCCTCGCCGGATTCGGGGAAGCCGTGGAGCAACAGCGCCAGCGGACCCTCGCCCTCTTCGACGTAGGCGATTTGGATACCGTTGACGGTCACGGAACCGTGCTGCATTGCGCGATCTCCTTGCAGGTTGATGGCCTCGGAGCTGCCTCCGGGCCGAACACGCACGATCCTCACAGCTTGCCAACCACTCGACAAGTACCTACTATTTTGTAAGGTACTGACCTTTTTCTCAGTGAATGGGTGTGCGATGAAGAAGACGAGCTACTCGTGCGGCCTCGACGCCGCCGTCGACGTGGTCGGCGGCAAGTGGAAGGCGCTGATCCTTTGGGCGCTGCATCACGAGCCGATGCGGTTCGGCGAGCTGCGCCGTCAGGTCCCGGGCATCAGTGAGAAGATGCTGATCCAGCAGCTGCGCGAGATGGAGCATTGCGGCCTGGTCCATCGCGAGGTCTACCAGCAGGTCCCACCCAAGGTGGAGTATTCACTCACCGAGTTCGGCCGGTCGTTGAACACCGCGCTGATCCCGCTGGGCGAATGGGGCGAGAAGCACATGCAGACCATCGAGGCCATCCAAGCTGCCGATGGCGCTTCCAGCGTTGCCTGACCAGATTGCCGCGCCGTCTCCGCGGGCCGCTACCCAGATCGAGCACGTCCAAAGTGTCCGCATCCGGGCAGCGAGCCTGTCTACCAACAGGCCCATTTTCACGTGGGCCGACCGTCGCTGATGCGGTTCTTCCTCGGCAACTTGAATGGTCGCGGGCATTCGTCTCGGGAAAACCTTCGAACTCGGCCCTCAGCCTGGGGGACTCCGAGCAGGCGTGCTCGGCCGACTCGACCGGCACCGTCGCGCGCACCCAGCCGCGCTCGTCGGGCTCGGTGGCGGTCTCCTCCACCGCCCGCACCACGGCGTGCCGTGTACCGGGGCGTCGGTTGGACCGTCGCCCCGGCCATCGTCGTCGGCCCGGTTTCTGCTGCGATCAGGGGCGTTGGCCGGGCTGGTTCACGATCGTGGCTTCGAGTTGCGCGGTCAGGCCCACCGTGCCCGCCTTGAAGGTCTCCTTGCGGCCGTCTGCCCACTCGTAGGTCCGGTCCTTCAGCCGCGTCGAGTTGGTACCCAGGTAGCGAAAGGTCTCCGGGTCCACGATCAGGTAGCTGCGCGCCTCAACGTCGGTGAGGCTGAACGCCACGCCTCGCCGTCCGTCGGCGACGGGTACATCCTGGGTCACCGTGATGCCCTTGATCGTGGGCAGCGCGCGGAAGAGCGCGGCCCGAACATCGGGGGCGAGCCACTGATCGGTCATGAGCTGCGTGATCTCCATGAGCAGCATCACCGGCGGGACGTGGCCGTTCAGCTCCTGCGGCCCCCGGCGGTCTTCGTCGAGGACGGCCGCCTCGATCCTGGCGATCACCTCGGCCGGGGTGACAGGCGGCTTGGCCAGCTCGGCCGGATCCATGACCGCGCTGCCCTGGAACATCAGCTTGCCGTCCTGGTACCAGGCCGACCGCTTGCCGTCCACGCTGGTCCAGCGTTCCCAGATACCGCGGTGGTCTCGGTCGACGTCCCCTTCGACGCCGGTCAACTGCAGTTCCCTGGTGTAGAACCACTGCGTGGGGTCGGGGGCGGGCGTGGGGTCGTTCTCGGCCGCCCGGGCGGCGCGTTCGCCCAGTTCGGCCACGCTCGCCACCGGTGCCAAGCTCGGCTGGTCCCTGAGCGCCATGGTGGTCCCGCCGACGGCCAGGGCCAACGCCGCCGCCATCGCGACCCGCCACCCGAACCTTCTCGCGCGGGCCACGGCCGGCTTCTCGGCGGCCTCCTGCTCGTGGATCGCCGTCATCAGCCGTGCCCTGGCCGCAGCCGCGGCTTTGTCGGTGATTGCCGGGGTGCTCCGGCGAAACTCCTTGATCACGTTCATCACAGCTCCTCGTCCCCGAGCACGTTCCTGGCCGTCTTCCGCGCGCGGTGCAGCCGTGACCGTACGGTCCCCACCGAGATGTCCAGCGCTCGCGCCACCTCCTCGTACGACATGTCCTCCCACGCCACCAGCAGCAGCACGTCCCGATGCCCACGGGGCAACGACGCCAGCGCCCCCGCCAGTTCACGCTCCCTGCCCTGTGCCGTCACCCGGCGCGTCACGGTGTCGGCCAGCGCCTCAGGCAGAGGGTCCACCCCGGTACGGCTCAGCGCCCGCAGCAGTCGCTCCTCCTGCCGCCGATGTCTGGCGATCAACGTGGTGGCGATGCCGTACAGCCAGGGCCTGGCCAGCGCGAACGACGTGTCGTACGCCCCGCGCCTGCGGAAGGCGGCCAGGAACGTCTCGGCCACGATGTCGTCGGCGGCCTGTGTGCCGAGCCGCCGCGCCGCGTACAGATGGATCTGCTTGGCGTAGCGGTCGAACAGCGCGGCGAACTGCTCTGGGTCGTGCGTCGAACGACGGATCAGTTCTCCGTCGTCGATCTCGACCGTCTCAGCACTCAACGCCTCTCCTTCGTACGTAGGTATTTCACCGTGCTGTCTCCCGAAGGGGGTCGACGAGTTCCCCAGAGCCGCTGACACAGCGGGGATCGACATGCCGCCGTCCGCGGGTGTTGGTTCGCCGGCCGTCCTCAGGCTCAAAGCCGGTGACGCCTGGCAAGCTCACAGCCTCGTGTTCTGCACGAGCATCGACACTCCGCTGAACGGTTGCACACACACCGGGCCGATCATCTTCGATGACCTTCCCATCGGCTCCGCGCCGGCGGCGTCCGGCAAGACGGACGCGACTACCGCGCCGTGCGTGTGCGGTCAGGCCAAACCGCTTCGGGGTGCAGCGGCACCGCCTTGCCCGGGGCGACGTGACGGCGCACCACTGTCCTGGTTCGGTCGTGGACGATCGAGCCTGGCACGCCTGCGAAATGGTCGAACGCCCTGCGATGACAGGTCCAAAAGGTGGCCACTGGGCAAAGACCTGTGGAGAGCCCGATGCTCGGAGACGGGCACGCCGGGTTCGGGACGGCGGCTCGGGGAAACGGACCGGTGGCAACGCCGACACCGCGCCCCGGGCCGACCGCACAAGCCCGCACCAGGTACATCGTGACATCGTGGCGCCATGACTATCGCAGTTCGCCCGGCTTCAGCCTTCGAGGATGTCCGTACCCTGGTCGGTCCAAAGTCACCTGGGGCCAACGTCTGCTGGTGCCTGAGCTACCGGATCCCGTCCAAGCTCAACAACGAGCTTCGCGGGCCGGCCCGCGGTGAGTATGTCGCCGAGTTGTGCCGTGCGGAGCGCGCACCGGGGGTGCTCGCGTACGACGGCGGCGAGCCGGTCGGCTGGGCTGCCGTGGCGCCCCGTTCGGACACCTCCTTCGCGCGCAGCCGTAGGATTCCGCATATTGACGATCTGCCGGTCTGGTCGCTGTGGTGCCTCCGCGTACGCCCTGGTCATCGTAAGAGGGGGATCTCGCATGCCCTGATTGCCGGTGCGGTCGAGTTCGCTCGTGCCCATGGCGCACCGGCGATCGAGGCGTACCCGCTGGACAGCGGTGGCGCCGAGGTCGATGTGACGATGGCGTACGCCGGGATCCGGAGGAACTTCGAGCGCGCCGGGTTCGTCCACGCCGCCGACACCACCTCGGTGCTGGCCGGTCACCCCCGAGTCCTGATACGGCTCGACCTGCGCTGATAGACAGCCCGGCGCCTCAACGGCCGGCAGGACGGTGGTCAGTGATCGCAGGACCGGAGCGCCGGTCTTGTGGTTGTGCCAGATGGCCGTGGCCATCGCGAGGATGCGCTCGGCGACGCCTTCGAAGGTCCGGTCGCCGGCATGACAGACAATCTAAGTTCTCTGTCACATGTCAGGCGTTGTAGTCGCACGAGAGCGGGCGCGGTCTGGTTGGTGGTGTTCGGCGGGTTCCTACGCGCCAGCGACAATTCATCGGCAGATGCCGGGGCGCCGTTTCTTGAGGCCGGAGTTCAGTGATGCCGGTGGTGGAGTGCTCGTTGCTCTGCGGCGTCGAGTGCGGGTCTGAGGGGTGCGAGCGTGGTGTGCAGGAGGTCTGGTAGCGAGCCGGACGGCACGACGAGCCCGCTGGCCGTGGAGGACGAGGCAGTCGTCTGCAGCCACTGCTTGAGCGCCACGCGGACTGCGGCGGCCACGCTCGCCGCGAGCACCCGTGCGGTGTGCGGGTCGCCATCGCCGAGACGCTCGGCGATGGCTTCGGTGAGGGGATGTTCGATCGCGGCGGTGGTGTCGATGAATGCGTCGCGCAGCGCGGGGCGGGTGGTGATCAGCAGCAGCGCGTCCCGGCCGGGTGCGTCCGAGGCGGTGTACTGATCCACGATGGCCTCGATGACGGCGTCTGCGAGGCCGACGCCGTCGGGCCGGTCGGCCACCGCCGCCGCGACTCGTGCCTCTCGTTCCCTGGTGACGGCGGCGACGATCGCCTGTTCGCGGCTGGAGAAGTAGTTGTTGTACGTCCTCGGTGAGACGCCGGCGGCTTCGGCGATGTCATCGACGCGCACGTTGTCCGGTCCACGCTCAAGAGCCAGCCGCAGGGCCGCCGCGCGCAATGCCTCTCGGGTGGCCTGCTTCTTCTGCTCGCGCAGCCCCGTCCGGCTCGTCATCACGGTCTCAGCATAGTCTAGATGCGTGCAGCGCAAATTTGCGTGCACGCAAATTTATGCCTAGCTTGGCGTCCTCACCCTTCAGGAGGGAACCAGAACGATGAGGGCCAAGGGCATCAGCTTCGACATCGGCTTCGTCAAGAACGGAGCGAACTCCCGCAAGCTTCGACCCGGACGTGGTCGAGCGCGAGCTGCGCATCATCCGCGATGACCTGCACTGCACCGCGGTCCGTGTCATGGGCGGCGACCCGGAACGGATCGAGCTGGCGGCGGCGCACGCCGCCGATCTGGGCCTGGAGGTCTGGTTCTCCCCCTACCCCCTCGAACTGGCCGCCGAGGAGACGCTGTCGTCTCGGCGGCAAGGTGACCTACGCCTCCGTGCCGCTTGAGCGGGTCGACTGGGCACCCTTCGACATCGTGTCCATGGATCTCTATCGGTCGGCCGAGATCGCCGACCGTTTCACCGACGGCGTCCGTGGCCTGGTCGCGCAGGGAAAGCCGGTCGCGATCACCGAGTTCGGCGCAGCCGGTTACCAGGGTGCCGGCGAGCGGGGCGCTCTCGGTCTGGAGATCGTCGAGTACGACAAGGACGGCCTTGTCCAGTTGAACGGCGACTATGCCCGGGACGGGCCTGGTCAGGCCGCGTATGTGCGTGAGCTGCTGGAGGCATTCGAAGCCGGCGGCGTCGACAGCACGTTCGTGTTCACCCTCGCCCTGTACGACCATGTGCACCGGCCCGACGGCGATCCCCCCGACGACGGCATCGTCAAGGTCAACGAGAACCGGCTCGGAGCCACCACCCCGACATGCCCTGGGCACCCAAGGCCGCCTTCACCACCCTCGCCGAGTACTACCGCGGCTGACCACGTCCCAAGTCCGCGGCCCGAAGCGAGCCGCACCGGCACCGCCCACGACCCTACGCCTCAGCGCTCCACCCGTCCCACCCTGTTCCGTACGAACCAAGGAGAACACGTGATCACAGATGTCGTCATCGCCGGCGGTGGCCCGAACGGGCTGATGTTGGCCTGCGAACTGAGCCTGGCAGGGGCCCGGCCGGTCGTGCTGGAGCGGCTGATCGAGCCCAGCCAGGAACCGAAAGCGAACGGATTGCTCGGCCAAGTCGTGAAAGTGCTCGACCACCGGGGGCTGCATGAACGTCTCAGTGGTAGCCCAGAACCTCCGCAGCCGAACTCCGGATACTTCATGTTCGGCGCGATGGGCCTAGACCTGAGCCTGCTGCAGGACAGCCCTGTCTATGCCCTGCCGGTGCCGCAGCGACGCATCGTGCAGGTTCTGCAGGAGCGCGCCATCGAACTGGGCGTGGAGATCCGGCGAGGACACGAGGTCGTCGGCCTATCGCAGGACGACGACGCGGTGACCATCGACGTCGCGAGCCCGGGCGAGGAATACCAATTGCGGGCCCGGTACCTCATCGGCGCGGACGGAGCTCACAGCACCACGCGCAAGCTCTCCGGCATCACATTCCCCGGCATCACCTACGACCGGATGACTGTGCGCTCAGCGCATACGACGGTCCCGGCGGACTGGGTCGATCCTGCGACCGGTGCGCTGAACGTGCCCGGCCATGGAGCTGTCTTGCCGTTCCTGCCCCTCCGCACCGAGCACGGAGGGTTCTCCTACGCGCCGATGCCTGGCCACCCGCCGCTGGTCAGCACCACAGAGTGGGACCAGCCCACGACCGACGCTCCGATGAGCCTGGAGGAGCTGCGGGCGAGCATCCGCCGCGTGCTCGGTGTCGACGTGCCGCTTGGTCCGCCCGACGGCCAGGGACCGCACGCGCTGCGGCGGCTGACCGGCGGTAACACCCGGGTCGCCGAACGGTTCGCCGACGGCCGGGTGTTCCTGATCGGTGACGCCGCCCACGTGTACGCCGCCACGGGGGGCGGTCCAGGGCTCAACCTTGGCCTGCAGGACGCGGTCAATCTCGGCTGGAAACTCGCCGCCGAGATCCGGGGAAGTGCCCCGTCCGGACTGCTGAACAGTTACGAGACAGAGCGGCGATCGGCCGCCCAGCGCATGGTGCTGAACGCGCAGGCACAGGCGGCCCTGATCGCTCCCGGCAGCGATGTCACCGGACTGCGCGAGGTGTTCACCGAACTGCTCCGCGACCCGGACACCGTGCAGCGCCTGGCCGAACTCACCGCGGGCGTCGACGTCCGCTACGACATGGGCGGACACGAGGCGCACCCGCTGACCGGCCGATTCGCCCCGGACCTGGACCTGCGCACCCCGACCGGACCGGTCCGTCTGGCCGAGCTGACCAGAAACGCACGCCCTCTGCTGCTCGACCTGACCGAAGAGGCATCGCTAGCAGGGACACTCGCCCTGCGGCACGACCAGGTCGATATCGTCACGGCGCGCTCCCAGACCCCCGCGCCCACCGCCCTGCTCCTTCGACCGGACTGCTATGTGGCCTGGGCATCTGCATCGCCCCGGCCCAACCCCACGGAGATCGAAGATCTCCAGGCAGCCTTGCAGCGGTGGTTCGGAGTCATCAAACCCGCCCACACCTAAAGTCGTGGGCGTCGACTCACGTATATACGTGGGCGGTCCAAGACCTATCTTCCTGCTCACACAGATCCAGCCGTGAGCCCGGTAGTGGTCCGCGCCGTGCGTGGGCCACCACCGCCCACGTCTCCTCCCTATCGCGGCGCAGGGACTGTCAGGGCGTCAGCCCCAGCTCACGCAGACGGACGGAGGCGATCCGGTGATCGAGCGCCGTGGCGGCGCCGTAACCTTCTATCCGCGCCGGGTGAACCTGGCCCAGATCGGGGCGTTCGCGGGCGTCGGGCGGGTAGCGATCGCGCTGCGGCGCCGCTGGCACGACGACTTCCCGCCAGCGATCGGAGGCACAGCGGAGAGCCCGCTGTTTCACCTCCTGGAGGTGTGGGACTGGCTGCGCCAGCACCCCTCCCCGTTGGAGGTGACGGACAGTAGGTGCTTGCCCGGGGCGATTCGACAGCCCCGGTCACCTACTGCGACGGTCAGGTGGTCTCTTCGCTCGCGCCGGCGTCGACCGGACGTACTGACCACGCATACGGACCAGAAGCCGACGGCTACTCGCATGCCGGGCAAGGCATGGGTGCACGGGCAGTTCAGGCGCGGCTGGGGGATAACGAGCTGCGCCACTACCAGTTGGTTGTGTCGGGGACAAGTGACAGCGTTTGCCGGTCTCCTGCGGCATACCGAACATGGACGATCCTCTCAAACACGCACTGAGTGGGGGCTTGGCCCTTGAAGGGGGCGAAAGGTGGCAGTTCTCGCACGCCGCGTTCCGCATCTCCTTGAGACAGGCGAGTTAGCCTGGTGTTCTGCACCAAACATCGGCACTCCGCTCGATGCGGCGAACGTACGACGGGCGTTCAAAAAGATCACCAAAGACGCAAAGATCGGAACCAACTGGACGCCCCGCGAACTGGTGTTGCCGGAGCGCTTGGGCTGCCAGAGCAGTTCGACGTGCTCTACCGAGCGCTGCCTGATGCAGACTCTCAACTTCCGGTGTGATGATCGTCCGCGGTCTTCTGGGAACGGTCGGCGTCTTCACGTCGCGACAGGGGGATCCAAGCGACGACGTGATCCCAGCGAAGCGCTCGGGCTTCCTCTGTACGGATGCCGGTGGTAAGGCTGAGCACCACGTAGGCGTGGAGTTCGGACGACTCCGCAGCCTTGACATCGCGTCCGCCTGGTGCCGGGTGAGCGCCTTGCTGGGACGACCGTCCCTGCCCGAAGGCGTGGTGACCAACTCGGCAACGTTCCTCAACGCCAGGTCACGTGCCTGAGCCTGCCGAATGGCTCGCTTGAGCACGCTGTGGACATCTCGCAGCGTCCGGGTGGCCAGGTCGCTGGAGAGTGGTCCCAGCTCCGGTAAATACGTTGCGGGGTCCGAAACGGGCGGGGCATGCTGGGTCGATCGAGCGGCGGAGAGCGCTGCCTGGACTAAGGAGGGCTGACGGATGGCCATCACTGCGCTGCGGCATGTCCGCATCAGTCCCACCTCTTTGTTCAGGAGCACACCCGTTGTCTTCCGAGTACGAACTCTCTGATACCTACTCCGACCTCGACTCCCGCCGCTCCGAATTCGTCGGTGACGAGTCCCAACCAGATCCGGCCGCAGCCTTCGTCTTCAAGTTCCATTCGGTCGACGAGGAGCTGGGCCCGGACCAGCGGTGGTCCACCTGGCTGGAGGTCGAGCGCGGTTCTCGCGGCCCGGAGCCACGGCCCTCGTGGGTTGTGACGGAACAGGCTGCGATCGACACCGAGCTCGGCGTCCTCAAAACCGGCAAGGAAGCCGACGTCTTCCTGCTCGAACGCGCCGTCGAAGCCATTGGCGACAACCCGGCGAAATCCTCGCTGCTGGCCGCGAAACGGTACCGCACCGAGGAACACCGGTCCTTCCACCGCAGTACGTCGTACGTCGAAGGTCGCCGTACCCGCAACAGCCGCGACAATCGGGCGATGGCGAAGAAGACCTCGCACGGCCGCAGTGTCGCGGCCGGTCAGTGGGCATACGCCGAATGGGACGCCCTCAACCGGTTGTGGAAGGCCGGCGTCCCGGTGCCGTATCCCGTGCAGGTGGACGGCACCGAGCTGCTGATGGAGTTCATCGACGACGGCGAGGGCGGCGCCGCGCCCCGGCTCGCCCAGGTCCGGCCATCGAAGGAGCTGCTCGGTGTGTACTTCGAGCAGCTCCGCAACGGCATGCGTGAACTGGCCCGCGCGGGGCTCGCGCACGGCGACCTCTCGCCGTACAACGTCCTCGCGCAGGCCGAGCGGATCGTGATGATCGACCTGCCCCAGGTCGTCGACATCGTCGGCAACCCGAAGGGCATGGACTTCCTGCTGCGCGACTGCCACAACATGGCCACGTGGTTCACGAACCGCGGGCTCGAGATCGACGAACAGGAGCTGTTCGCCGACCTGCTCACGATGGTGTTCTGATCGCCTTCATGCTCGCGCTGGTCTGGCCTGCGACGCAGCGTCAGGTCCACGTGATTTGAACTGTCGCCCGAGCCCGGTGGTCGGAGCCGGGTGATCATGGTGCCCAGGAGAACTTGTTTGAACCCGCCAGTGACCCTTGGAGCCGTTCAGGGCGACGGTCAAATGACGGTCAAACGGTCAAGGGCCTGATCGCTGTCTCCAGCGATCAGGCCCTTGACCTGCAACCACACTGTCGGGGTGGCGGGATTTGAACCCACGACCGCTTCGTCCCGAAGCAAGTCGAGCACTAGTTCGTATAATGCTGCGTGAGGCTGTGACCTGTGCAGATGGTGCGGGAACGTACGTCGGTGTTCGTGATCGTCCTTGCTGGTTGTCACGCAGAATGTCACTCAGGCTCTCGTTGCAGCCGTCCAACAAGTGGGCCACTGACCAGTCACCACTTGTCCCATCCCGAGTATGCGTACCAAGGGCCGGAGATCGGATCGAACTGCTCCACATCGCTGTCGGGCATTTGGCCGGCCGGACTCCAGATGAAACCGGCCGACGTGCGCACTCCCGGGTCATCGACGGTGAATCTTGCTCCGCCGCAGGGTGTCGCTTCCGACCAGCAGGTGGGATAGAGGCCCACCTGGTGGCACTCCCGGGAGACAGTGCCGCTCCGGGCTACGGCCTGGGCATGGGCAATCAATGCTGACTCCGACAATGCGAACCGCACCCGGAACGGCATATCGAGACTTACGGCGACAACAACGCCGCAGACGATGATCCACGGTATGAACCATCGGAGCTTGCGGTCCCGGATCGCATCGGCATCGCCAATGAGCGCGGCGACTGCACGTACAGTCCAGACGAGGGCAAGCGCGCAACCAATGAAGAACACCCAAAGGCGGAACTCGACGTATACGTAGGGAGCGCTGGCCCACCACAGGGCTACCAGAGCCGCGAGGGAAAACGCCGTTAGTAACGGCCATCCGGGAGGTTTGGTGAGCACCGCGCAACTCTAAGACCTTCGCTTGGATCTTGACTAGATGGATGCCAAGCGGGCCGGGACCTGCGGAGGAATTTGGGCATGATCAGCGGTGAGTGATCGTCAACTCGCAATGAGTTCATGATCTCGGGGGGCCGATGATGTGTGATTGTCCACCGTCCGCGTTCGTCCGTTGTACGCCTTCAAAACCCCGGCGTGTCCGTGGGCCGCTCGGCATCGCGCTCGCATTCGCCGTCACTATGGGGTCCAGCGCAGGTCTCGGGTTTTCTGCCGGTCATGCGATACAAGCGGAACGCGCGATCGCCCGCGCCCAGCCCGCCGCAGCGCAACCGGCCCCAACGCCGCTGACTGCTTCTGCCGCGACTGCGGCAAGGCCGGTGGAACAGACGTCGTCCACCGTCTCGAAGCGCGCGCCCGCGCCGAAGGCGAAGTCGGCACCGTCACGTCTCTATCGACCCCGCGCCTTGGGCTCCCTGAGCAGTACAACGGTGGTGTAGTCACGCAGTTAGCCACTCAGAAGACAAGAGAGGCCGCTTCCGATCTTCGGAAGCGGCCTTCTATCTGCGGCAATACTGTCGGGGTGGCGGGATTTGAACCCACGACCTCTTCGTCTCGAAGCAAATCAAACGCTAGTTCGTATAGTGCTGCATGCGGCTGTGACCTGCGCAGTCGGTACGGGAACGTACGTCGGTGTTCGTGATCGTGCTTGCTGGTTGTCACGCAGAATGTCACTCAGACCCTCGTTGCAGCCGTCCAGCAAGTGGGCCACTGACCAGTCATCACTTGTCCCATCCTAAGTAGGCGTACCAAGGGCCAGCGGAGCTTGCGATCCCGGATTTCTAACGCGCCCGCCCCGAGGGCAGGTGTCGGGCAGGCGCTACGTTGGTGTTACCGGTCGTTGATCCGGGCGAGCTTGTCGGGGTTGGTGACGGAGTAGATTCCGCGTACGTGGTGGCTGTCGGGAATCAGGTCCAGTACCAGGACGGCGATTGGGGAACCGCTGTCGAAGAGCACCGCGGAAGGATCGCCGTTGACTCGCCGGTAGCGGATGTCGAGGCCACGCGCGTAAGCGGCGACGGTCAGCAGGGTCCGGGCGACAGCGTCGCGGCCGTGGATGGGGTGCAGGCTGGTGGCTGGTCCCTTCCCGCCGCCATCGGTCCACAGCGTCACCTCTGGCGCGAGGACCTGGAGGAGTGCTTTCAGGTCGCCGCCGAGCGCGGCGGACAGGAACCGTTCGGTCACCTCGCGGCGCAGGCGGGGGTCGGCGTGGTGGCGGGGGCGTCGGGCGTGGACGTGTTCGCGGGCGCGGTGCGCGAGCTGGCGTACCGCGGCAGGGCTGCGGCCGAGCAGGTCGGCGATTTCGGTGTGGGCATAGCCGAACACCTCGTGCAGCACGAAGACGGCGCGCTCGGCCGGGGTGAGGGTCTCCAGCACCACGAGCAGCGCCATCGAGGCGGAGTCGGCCCTGACTGCCGCCTCGGCGGCGTCCCCGGCGCCGCCGGTGTCCGCCAGCGGGGTGACGACCGGTTCGGGCAGCCATTGCCCGACATATGTCTCCCGCCGCCGGTCGATCTCCGCTCGCTTGGCCAGGGCCTGGTTCACCGCGACCCGTACGAGGTAGGCGCGGGGGTTGTCAACTTGCCCGGCGTTCCTCGACCCCGTACGCGTCGCCCAGGACAGCCAGGTCTCCTGCAGCACGTCCTCGGTGTCGGCGACGCTGCCGAGGATGTTGTAGATGACCGCGAACAGCAGTTCCCGGTGACCGACGAAGACCCGCGTGGCGTGGTCGGCCACGGCGATGTCGGCTTTCTGCCCCTCGGTCATGGTGGATGCCTCCTTTCCAGGCTCGCTTGATGAGAGGTACGCCGGCTCCGCGAGTGTGACACCGGCGAGGCAAATGTGATCGACGTCTCGGCGCGGCTTGTGGTGTCACACTTACGGCCTCGTCCTGCCTCTTGGATCGCGTAACCGCCGGGGCACCCCGCCTCGGCAATCTACGCAGTCCAGGAGGGCCGATGCGTACCCTGATCCGTGATGTGCGCGTGTTCGATGGTGAGCGGACCGTTCCGAGGACCGACGTCCTCATAGACGGGGACCGGATCGCCGAACCCGACGGCCGCCCCGCCGACGTCGAGGTCGACGGGTCCCGCAAGACGCTGCTTCCCGGCCTGATCGACGCGCACACCCACACCTTCGACGGCAGCCTCGCCCAGGCGCTGGCGTTCGGCGTCACCACCGAGTTGGACATGTTCTGCCTGCCCGGCAACCTGGCCCGCCAGCGCGAGTTGGCCGCCGGCGACGACGAGGTGGCGGACCTGCGCAGTGCCGGGATGCTCGCCACCGCCCCGGGGGGGCACCCCAGTCAGTTGATGGGCGGGTTCGACGCCTCGACGCTGGAGGCGTTCGGTGATGCCGTTGGCGGGTTCGACACCGTCGCGGACCCCGGGCAGGCCAGGCGGTTCGTCGAGGCGCGGCTGACCGAGGGGATCGACTACCTGAAGATCGTGGTCGACGACGGTGTGGTGCACGGCGCCCGGCTCCCGGCGCTGACGCCGCAGATCGTGGCCGCGCTGGTCGAGGCCGCCCACACCAACGGGCTGACCACCATCGCCCACGCGATCACCATACGGGAGGCCACGATCGCGCTGGACGCCGGCATCGACGGCCTGGCCCACGTGTACGCCGACGCCGTGCCCGAGGACCCGGCCGGGCACGAGCTCGCCGCCCGGATCGCCGCACAGGGCGTGTTCGTGGTCACCACGTTGGCGTACTTCGAGGCGATCACCGGGCAGACTGAAGCGGCGGACCACGCGCTCCCCGGCTGCGCCGACAACGCCGTCCACGCCGCCCGGACCCTGCACCAGGTCGGCGTACCACTGCTGGCCGGCACCGACGCCAATCCGTTCGCCCCCGTACACGGCGCCGCCATGCACCGCGAACTTGCCCTGCTCACCGAAGCCGGGCTCAGCAACGAGGAGGCCCTCGCCGCGGCCACCAGTGTGCCCGCCCGCCACTTCGGGTTGGCCGACCGCGGCCACGTCGCCCCCGGTCTACGCGCCGACCTCCTGCTCGTCGACGGCGACCCGACCAGCGACATCACCGCCACCGCCGCGATCGCCGAGGTATGGCGCCGCGGCACTCGCCAACCCCGCTAGTACGGCAGCCGCCATTCGTTAGCTGAGCTGGGTATATGCGGTGGACAGGCGGGCGCACCGGTGGAACCATCGGGCGCGTTCGTGTGGTGAATGCGTGGGACCGCTGTTCTTCGGATGGCACGTCTGTGGTGATCCGTGGCGTCCTGCTTGCCCGCAGTGGCTCGCGCCCTGGTCATCACAGTGGCGGACGCATCCCCTTGCACGCAGAGGTGACCTCCGTCCACCTGCAGCGCCGCGTTGAGCTTGTCCGCAGCCCACAGGGGTGCGATCAGGTGGGGCCGCCCGGGTGCTGGGTCGTTGGCGCGGCCCGGTGAGTGGCCTTATGCCAAGCTCTCATTCCCTAGGCCGACCCCGTCGCCGCCCTCCCGATCGTCCGCCACCGCCACGGCGGCGCCCCTCAACCTCGACGTGCCTGACGCGGCGTTGGATCTGGCGTGCGCTGATAGTGCAAGAACATCCACTGGCGTTCGTGATCGCCTCTTGCGGTTGTCACGAGAACGTCATGCAGAGGCCAATGTATGGATGGGGAGAGCCCCATGTGGGGTCACGGGCCCAGACGCGGGAACGATCAACGATAGGTGATCGTCTACTCGCAATGAGTTCATGATCTCGGGGGGCCGATGATGTGTGATTGTCCACCGTCCGCGTTCGTCCGTAGTACGCCTTCAAAACCCCGGCGTGTCCGTGGGCCGCTCGGCATCGCGCTCGCATTCGCCGTCACTATGGGGTCCAGCGCAGGTCTCGGGTTTTCTGCCGGTCATGCGATACAAGCGGAACGCGCGATCGCCCGCGCCCAGCCCGCCGCAGCGCAACCGGCCCCAACGCCACTGACTGCTTCTGCCGCGACTGCGGCAAGGCCGGTGGAACAGACGTCGTCCACCGTCTCGAAGCGCGCGCCCGCGCCGAAGGCGAAGTCGGCACCGTCACGTGTGCGGCAGGTGAGGCGGCCCGTGATTCACAAGAAGAGGGGCGTGAGCCGTGCCTATGTCCACAGGTCCACAGTGGTCGTTCACAAGAGTGTTCATGCCAAGCGTCCGCAACGCCTCGGGGTCGACGGGCTGAGGGAGCGTATCCGCAGAGCCATCTACGCACGAGTGCTGAAACACTTGAGGGCGCGGCCAGCCAGGTAGCCAGTGTTCCAGACATCCCGGGGACAGGCTGGGCAGTGCTGTCCCCGGAATGTCCCTCTCCGCCGCAGGCATTTCCGCACCTCAAGAGCGGGTGAGAGACAGCGGGGACAGCCGGGACGCATTCATGGCTGCGAGGCTGTCAGGGAGTCCTTGATCGCCTCTGCGCCGGGTGCACCCGCCGACGCTAGGTCCTTGGCGGTTCGTCGGAGTTCGGTTACGGCGTAGGCGTTGAGCGCTGTAGCGTCCGGGGCCACGTCCAGGGCGGTGGAGATTGCTGCTTCGGCGTCGCCCTGGAGGGCTTGGGCGCGGGCGAGGCAGGCTCCGTACCAGGCTCTGTCGCGGCGGTAGTGGTCGGGGAGGGTGGACAGGCCGCGTTCGAGGTAGTCGGCAGCGCGGCGGCCGTCGCCGAGTTCCAGTTCGGCCATGCCGCGTTGCATGAGGAACCAGCCCTCGTTGTAGAAGTACATCCAGGGTGGTTCGTCTTCGGGGTGTTCGGCTGCGGTTCTGATGAGGTCTTCGGCTTCGGCGAGCTGGGTGCGGGCCTGGTTGGCCTCGCCCATCTGGGCGTGTCCGCGGCCGGCCATCTGGGCGGCCATGCCTTGTACGCCGTGGGTGGTGCGGCCGTCGTGCCAGCGGGAGGCTTGGGCGAGGCGGACGCAGCGTTGTGCGTCGCCGAGGCTCCATGCCTGGTGGGCGCGCATGTTGAGGGTGGTGGAGGCGAGGCAGGCGTCTCCAGCTTCCAGCGCCCAGGCGTGGGAGCGGTCGTACCAGGCCAGGGCGGCGGCGTGCTGGCGGGAGTCTTGGCACATCCAGGCGATGAACTGGGCGTATTGGGCCAGGACGGCGATGGCGCGGTCGGCGAGCGGGCCTTGGGCGCCTCGGGCGAGGTCGGCCACGGTGGAGAGCTGGGCGTGGATCAGGGGCAGGAGGGGGCGGCTGCCGATGGTGTCTTCGACGCGGCGGTGTTCGGCCAGGCAGTGTTCCAGCCATTGCACGGTGGCCAGATCGACGCGGGAGGGGTGCTCGATGGCGCGGGTGATGCGTTCGTACAGGTCGGCGTCGGGGGACAGCGTGGGGAGGGCGAGGGCGGGGACCGGCTTGATGACGGTGCCGAAGAGCTGGTCTTCCGTCAGGCCGAACGCCTTGCAGTAGAGCGTGGTGTAGAAGGCGTCAGGACGGTGTTCGCCGGTCTCATGCCCTCGGATGCGGCGGATGAGGTTCGGCAGCTCGGTGAGGGGCTTGTCGGCGGCCTTGATCAGCTCGCGGGCCAGGTCGCGCTGGGACCAGCCCTTGGCGATGCGTGCGGCCAGCAGACGGGTGGCCCAGACGGGAACCGCTGGAGTGGCATTCATCCGGTGCACCTCCGGGGGCGGACATCGGGCCTCGCCTCTCAGTGTCCTCTTCTGACGCGCTGCCGCTGCTGGCTCTGATGTAGTCGTGCACGGGGACACCGATGGTTTCTACTCGTGGACGGCTTCTGACAGCGACGGCCGGGGCTCGTGCGGCATAACCGGTGAGCTCGAGCGGGCCACCGAGCTTCTGCGGCAGGCGCTTGAGTCCTTAGCACCCGGTGCCACGGGCTCAGTTCAGGTCGTGCGTCTTGACCGCTACGCATCGGCCCCCTCCTACATCTACGGCACGACCGCGTTGTGCCTGCGCAGGGTGAGGGCCGCCGACGTCAGCTCTTGAAGCTGGTCGGACCAGTTCAGCGATCGCAGGGGGCGACGGCAACGGACGCCGCCCTCTGCCCACGAAGCGAAAGCAAACCGCCATGTACGTCTGGACGCGGCATGTCCCGTACGGCCCACGTCCCGTACGGGTGATGGAAACCTCGTGCTGCGGCGAGTACGAGTGGTGCTGTGATGCCGGGCAATTCCTCATCCTTCGCCACAGCGAGGAGAACGGATAGGACGAGACCGTACGAGGGCGCCACGCCACTGCTCGCCGCGTCTGGGCCGCGCTGGTTGCCGGCCATCGGCACAGAAAGCGGACCTCTTGAGGCAGGCTGCTCTTGTCACACATCGGCCTCGGCACTCCACTCGATGATGTTCTCGACTGGGGTGGGAGCGGCCCGCCGTTGGAAGCAGGCTCCTGAGTCACGCCCCTTCACGTCGACCGACCGGACGTGGTCAAAGCCCTGCTCCCGGTAGTAGCGCTGGAGCCCCTTGTTGGTGCGACACACGTCCAGGCGTAGCCAGGGGAACCCACGCCGCGCGGCCTGGTCCACCGACCAGTTCACGATGTCGGCCCCCAACCCCTCGCCCGCGCGGTCGCGTGCCAGGAGGAGCTTGTACAGGTAGAGGGCGGGCCCGTCGGCGTCAAGGTCCCAGAAGTCGAGATCGGGCCGGGCGTTCAGGGTGACTGCGGCGATCGCCTCGCCGTCGTCCTCGAATACCCAGGTCTCGCGGTTGGCGATGTTGCGGCGGATCTTCTCCCGGCCGATCTCGTCCCACCTGGCCGTCCACTGCTGGATGCCGCGCTTGGCCAACCAGCGTTCGGACTCGGCACGCAGTTCGATGACGCGCTCTGTGTCGCTCTTTACGGCGAGGCGGGCCGCCAGGACGGGACGCTCAGGCATCGCTGTGGCCCACGTGGTAGACGACTTCGACCCGTTGCCCGGTCTGATCTGGTGCAGCACCAGGACCGGCTTGCCTGAGGTGGTCAGCGTGGTCCGCACCACTTCGAGCACGGCCATGACACCGGCCAGATTCAGCCGGTCCGTCTCCTGCCGGGAGGCGATCCGCGGGGTCAGCTCGTCGACGTGGTCGCGCATCGGACACCTGAGGTCGGCCAGGACCTGAGCCGTGTTGACGCTGTCCGGCTCCATGATCCCGGTGTCCTTGACGAGGTTGTAGGCGTAGTAGGAGTCGGCCAGCGATTCGGGTTCGTTGGCGGGCTGGTCGAGGCCGGGGCCGATGTAGCGGACGCGGCTGCGTACGACGATCCTTTCGTTCTCAGGGATGCCCAGTCGCTCGGCGATCGGTGTTCCAGCGACCAGGTGGCTGCCGGGCAGGATGCTCACGCTGATCGAGCGACTCGCGGACGTAGAAGCCCTTTTTCGGGACCGCCACGACCAGGCCCTCGCCGATGAGCGCCTGGTAGGCGTGGCGCACGCTCAGCGACGAAACCTGCTCCTGCTCCATGAGCTCTGACGTGCTGGGAAGCCGGTCGCTCAAGCCGGTGATCACCAAGGGCGCTCACACCATGAACACAATCTTCGGCGACAAGCCGACGGGTTGAGTCCGAGTGAGATGGCTCCCCGATTGGCTCCCATCGACTTCCAGAAACGGAAAAGGGCCCGACCCGCTTGGCGGATCAAGCCCTCTACCTGGCAAAACTCTGTCGGGGTGGCGGGATTTGAACCCACGACCTCTTCGTCCCGAACGAAGCGCGCTGCCAAGCTGCGCTACACCCCGGTGCACGCCCTTCGTGCGCGTGCTGTTGAAGTCTAGCGGACTTCCATGGTGGTTGTGACCGCCTTTATCTCCGGGGGACCAGGGTGAGTAGGGTCGCCTCCGGGAAGCAGGCGAAGCGGGCCGGAGCGCACGGGGAGGTGCCCAGGCCGGCCGAGACGTGCAGCCAGGCACTGTCGTGGCGGCTGAGGCCCTTGACGCGGGCGCGGTCGATGCCGCAGTTGGTCACCAGGGCGCCGTAGAACGGGATGCAGAGCTGGCCCCCGTGCGTGTGGCCGGCCAGCAGGAGTTGGTAGCCGTCGGCGGCGAAGCTGGTCATGTTGCGGGGCTCCGGCGAGTGCATGACCCCGAGCCGGAGGTCGGCGTCCGCGGGGGCGGGGCCCGCCACCAGGTCGTAGCGGTCGCGGGAGATGTGGGAGTCGTGGATGCCCGCCACCGCCACGTCGAGGTCGCCGATCTTGATGCGGGCGGTGGTGTTGTTCATGTCGAGCCAGCCCTCGGCCGCCATGCCCGCCCCCAGCTCCTCCCAGGGCAGGGAGGGCACGTGCTGGCGGCGCTCGTTCTTCGACGTACGCCACAGGTAACGGGCCGGGTTCTTGAACTGGGGGGCGTAGAGGTCGTTGGAGCCGTACACGAACAGGCCGGGTCGGGACAGCAGGGGCTCCAGGGCGTGCAGGAGCGAGGGGACGGCCTCCGGGTGCGCGATTGAGTCGCCGGTGTTGACGACGAGGTCGGGCTCCAGCGCCCCCAGCGAACGGACCCAGTTGATCAGCATCGTCCGGCCCGGCGTCAGGTGCAGGTCCGACAGGTGAAGGACGCGTACGGGACGCTGGCCGCGATCCAGCACGGGCACGTCGAAGCGGCGCAGACGGAACCAGTTCCGTTCCACCACGGAGGCGTAACCCAGCCCGGCCAGGCCGAGACCGAGCATGGTCAGGGGTACTGCGACGGCTTTCCTCACGTATTCATGATGCCCGACATCCGGCGCGGGACGACCGTTCGCGATGCCTCACCTGGTGCGCGTGGCGGAGGGACCGGTCTACGTGGTGGAGGGGATGGGGCGTTCACCTGGTGGTGAGGGGGTCGGGCGCTTGCCTGGTGTGCGTGGCGGACAACACGGGTCGCTCGCCTGGCATGCGTGAGGGAGGGACGGGTGGCTCGTTTGGTGCGGGTGGCGAACGGGGGGTTCGTTCGTCTGCTGTGCGTGGTGAACCGGGCCGGTCCGCGCAGGCGGCAAGATGGACCGCATGAGCGCATTGAAGGACAAGCTGAAGGCCGACCTGACGGCCTCGCTGAAGAGCCGTGACGAGCTACGCCTCCGTACGATCCGCATGGCACTGGCCGCGGTGAACGTCGAGGAGGTCGCCGGCAAGGAGGCCAGGGAGCTGACCGACGACGAGGTCATCAAGGTCCTGACCAAGGAGGCCAAGAAGCGGCGCGAGGCGGCCGAGGCGTTCGGTAACGCGGGGCGTAAGGAGCAGGCCGAGGCGGAGCTGGCCGAGCAGGCGGTGCTGGAGGGGTACCTGCCGGCGCAGCTCTCCGACGAGGAACTGGCCGCGCTGGTCGACGCCGCCATCGCCGAGACGGGCGCGGCCGGGCCGCAGGCCATGGGGCAGGTCATGAAGGCGGTCAATCCGAAGGTCGCCGGGCGAGCCGAGGGCGGCCGGGTGGCCGCCACCGTCCGTTCGCGCCTGTCCGCAGGTTAGAAAGTCCCTGCGGAGCGCCTCCGTACGTGCGCGCCTGTCCGCAAGCTGCTGGAAAGCTCCTGTGGAGCGCCTCCGTACGTGCTCGCAAGCTGGAAAGCCCCTGTGGAGGGCCGGTGAGTGTGCCTGTCCGCCGGCTCTTCTGCGGGGTTCGCGGGGTTCGTCTGTTGAAGGCGCCGTATGGGCCCGCTGCTCGAGAGCCTCTGCGGGAGGCCGGGCATGGCCCTGTGCGGTCCTCAGCGCCCGTTGGAGGCCCCAGGAGCCCGCGAGCCCCTCCTAGGCCAGGGGCCACGGGCCCGCGGGGCGTGAGAGGGTCTCAGCAGCTCTCAGCCGCCCGGCGTGATGATGGGGCCGGCGTCGCCGCCGCGGCCGTTGCCCTGGCCGTTGTTGCCGCCGGGCCCGCCCCAGCCCCCGCCGCCGTCGTCGGTCGGGCCGCCGCCGTTGCCGCGGTCGAAGATGTCGAACGGGTCGTCGGGCCCCGGCTCTTCCTTGTCCTTCTTGGGCTTGGGCGCGCAGTTGGCGGTGCAGCCGCCGAACCGTGACTGGTCGACCGGCGAGAACTCCGTCTTGTCGACCCCCTTGAGCGCCTCGATCATGGAGTCCTTCCAGATGCGCCCGGAGATCGAGGCCCCGTACACGTACGGGTAGTACTGCCCGCCGATCGTGATGCCGATGAGCTTGTGGGCCGAGGTGCCGCGCGGGTCGCCCAGGCTGACGGCGGAGGCGAGGTCGGGGGTGTAGCCGGAGAACCAGGCCGACATGTAGTTGTCGGTCGTGCCCGTCTTGCCGGCCGCGTCGCGTCCGATGCCGCCGACCTCCGTCATCGTGCCCTTGGTGAAGACCCCGGACAGGATGCCGCTGACCGCGTCGGCGACCTCCTCCTCGAGCACCTGCGAGCACTTCGGCTTGTACTGCGTGGCCTTGCCGTTCCTGTCCTTGATCTCGGTGATCGCCAGCGGCTTGCAGTATTGGCCGCGCGAGGCGAAGACCGCGTAGGAGCTGGCGATCGTGACGGGGTCGACCTCGTTCACCCCGAGCGTGAACGTCTCGACCTCAGAGAGCTTCTGTCCGTCGGCCCGCTTGACGCCGAGCTTCTTGGCCATCTTGACCACGTCGCAGAGGCCGACCTCTTCCTGCAGCTTGACGAAGAACGTGTTCACCGAGCCCCAGGTGCCGGACTCCAGGGTCTTGAAGCCGCCGCCGCCCTCGCTGGAGTTGCGCACGGTGTGGGTGGGGTCGCCGACGTTCTGGTTCTTGCAGTTCTTGAACGAGCTGTAGCCGCCGGCGGTGTAGCCGGCGGGGGACGGGAAGCCGTCGCCGTACTTGAGCCCCTCTTCCAGCGCCGTGGCCAGCGTGTAGACCTTGGCCGTCGAGCCCTGCTGGAACCCGCGCCCGCCGCCGTGCGCCGCGTCGGCCACGATGTTGTAGCTCATCTCGTTGCTCGACTTGCTGCGGCCGAACTTCCGCGAGGCGGCCATGGCCTTGATCTCGCCGGTGCCGGGGACGACCATGGC
This sequence comes from Nonomuraea antimicrobica, assembly GCF_039536965.1. Lineage (NCBI taxonomy): Bacteria > Bacillati > Actinomycetota > Actinomycetes > Streptosporangiales > Streptosporangiaceae > Nonomuraea > Nonomuraea antimicrobica. The sequence continues at coordinate 84,960 of NZ_BAAAZP010000049.1, forward strand.
CTGCGAGGCGACGGGCTTGTCCTTGGCGCTGACGTACTTCTTGATCGCCTTCTCGGCGGCCGCCTGTGTCTTCGGGTCGAGGGTGGTCGTGATGCGCAGGCCGCCGCGCTGGAGGAGCTTCCTGCGCTCGTCCTGGTTCTTGCCGAAGTCTTCGTTGTTGAGGATCTCGTACTGGACGTAGAGGCAGAAGTACGGGTATTTGCTGGCCTCGCAGCCACCGGGGACCTTGACGTCCTTGTAGCCCAGTTTCTCGGCCTTGGCCTCGGCGGCCTGCTGCGGCGTGATCACCTTGATCTCCGCCATCCGGTCGAGCACGACGTTGCGCCGCTCCTGCAGTCGCTGCCGGGACTCGGCGCCGATGTTGGGGTCGGTGCGGGCCGGGTTCTGGACGGCGCCGGCGAGCGTGGCGGCCTCGGAGAGGTCGAGCTCGGAGGCCGGCTTGTCGAAGAAGCGCCTGGCCGCCGCCTGGATGCCGTGCGCGCCCGCGCCGAAGTAGGCGATGTTGAGATATTTCTCAAGAATCTGGTTCTTGGTGTACTTCTTCTCGATCGCCATCGCGTAGCGCAGTTCGCTCAGCTTGCGCGAGACCGTGGGGGCGATGGCCGCGGCCTGCTCCTCGGGCGTCTCGGCCTTGTTGACCAGCACCTGCTTGACGTACTGCTGGGTGATCGACGAGCCGCCCTGCGTCACGCCGCCGGTGGTCAGGTTCTTCACCAGCGCTCGGGCGGTTCCTTCCACATCGATCGGCCCGTGCTGGTAGAAACGGAAGTCCTCGATCGCGATCAGCGCCTGCTGCATGATCGGGGCGACCTTGTCGAGCGTCACGGACTGCCGGTTCTCGAAGTAGAACTGCGCGATCCGCTTGCCGTTGGCGTCGAAGAGCTCGGTGCGCTCCGACAGAGGAGGCTCGTCGAGCGCTTCCGGCTTGAGGTTGAGCGCCTCGACGGCGCTCTTGGTGGACATGCCCGCTCCGCCGACCGCCGGCAACGCCACGGCGGCCGCGAGCACCCCGGCGGCGCCTCCCGCGATGACGAGGCGCAGGAGGCTCAGGATGGGGTTGGAACGATCTTTGCCCTGGGCTTGCACGCCTCTAAGAGTACGTCGAAAGACTGGCGTTTTCGGTAGCGCGACACCATTTCGCCTTGACTGACGGGGGTGACTAGTCATTCCCGGTCAAGACAGCCGCGAGAAATTGGTCCTCTGGGGTCTGTCGGCCCGAACGTCTAGTTGCGTACGTTCTCCTCTGCGGCAACTGAATACGGAGGCTCGGCGCCCGCGCCCGTCGGCCCCAAATGACGACTGACCACCTAAGGGGAGTGGGGTCGAACAAATGTGGATCACGGATTGGACCTCCCGTGCCGCCTGTAAGGGTGCGGATCCGGATGCCCTGTTCGTGCAGGGCGCCGCGCAGAACCGAGCCAAGCTCATCTGCCGGGGCTGCCCGGTTCGTACCGAATGCCTCGCCGATGCGTTGGACAATCGCATCGAGTTCGGGGTGTGGGGCGGTATGACCGAGCGGGAACGACGTGCGCTGCTTCGACGGCGGCCCGATGTGGACTCGTGGCGCGACCTGCTCGAGTCCGCCAAGGAAGAGTACGAACGCACCAACGAGTTGATCGCGGGCTGATCCCAGCCCGGCGACCGCGTACGGCCGGCGCCGCCCGCCGGCCGTACTTCTATGCGGTGGCCAGCAGGTCCCCGATCCGCCGCAGTCCGGCGAGATCGTGGACGTCCTCGGACATGGCGCGAACCTGTGCCACGGGCACCGTGGGATGGGCCGAGATGAAATGCTCCTGCTCGCGGCTTTCGCGGGCAGCGAGCTGCATTCGCCCGGCGTGCAGCCGCAGCACCGCCGCGGTGAGCTCGTGCTCGCCCCTCGACTCCAGATCCTCCGCGGCGGCGGCGCTGCGGGCGGCGGAGAGTGCCGAGGCGGGTGACCCGTGCACCCGGTTGACCACGAGGCCGGCCAGGGGCATGCGCTCCTCGGCCAGGCGTTCGACGAAGTAGGACGCCTCGCGCATCGCATCGCGCTCGGGCGCGGCCACCACGAGGAAGGCCGTGCCCGGCGCCTGGAGCAGCTTGTACGTCATCTCGGCACGCTGCCTGAACCCGCCGAACACGGCGTCGAGGGCGGAGACGAAGGTCTGCAGGTCCTTGATCACCTGTGCGCCGAGCAGCTTGGTCATCGCCCCGGCCATCAACCCGAACCCGGCGTTGAGCAGCCGGAACGCGCTGCGTCCCCCGGCCTTGGCCGGCGCGGTCAGCAGCCGGATGAACCTGCCGTCGAGGAAGCGTCCGAGTCGCTCGGGAGCGTCGAGGAAGTCGAGCGCCGAGCGCGAGGGCGGCGTGTCGACGATGATCAGGTCCCACTCGTCCGAGCGGCGGAGCTGTCCCAGCTTCTCCATGGCCATGTACTCCTGTGTGCCGGAGAAGCTGGAGGACAGGGACTGGTAGAAGGGGTTCGACAGGATCTGCCGGGCTCGCGCCGGGTCGGCGTGCGCCTCGATGATCTCGTCGAACGTACGCTTCATGTCGAGCATCATCGCCCAGAGCTGGCCGTCGCCCTTGGGGGAGACGACCAGGCGCGGCGTGTTGTCGAGCTCGGTCAGCCCCATCGACTGGGCCAGGCGTCTGGCCGGGTCGACGGTCAGCACGACCGCGCACCTGCCGCGCTCGGCGGCCCGCAGGCCCAGCGCCGCCGCGGTCGTGGTCTTGCCCACCCCGCCGGCGCCGCAGCAGACGATGATCCTGGTGCCCTCGTCGTCGAGGATGGCGTCGATGTCGAGTGTGGCGGGCTTCTTCACGCTGCTCCCTGGGTGCGCATGCTCTCTGCCAGCTCGTACAGGCCGGCCAGGTCGACGCCGTCGGCCAGCAGCGGCAGCTCGTACGTGGTCAGCCCCGCCCCGGCCAGCGTCTCTCGTTCGGCGCGCTCCAGCTCGGTGCGGTGGGCGTGCTCGGCGACCTCCGCCGCGAGCGCCTGGGCCAGTGCCGTGGCCTGCGCGGCGTCGGTGACCCCGGCGGCCTTGAGCCCCAGTGTGAGCTCGTCAGCGTCGAATCGGCCCTTGACAGCCCTGTCAAGAGCGGCCCGCGGCAGCAGTGACTCGGCCACCATGTTGATGAAGATCCCGCCGGGGGGAAGCTTCGCCGAGCGCAGTTCGGCCAGGCCGTCGAGCGTCTCCTGCACCGGCATCTCCTCCAGGAGGGTGACGAAGTGCACGGCGGTCTCGGGGGACTTCACGACGCCGTTGACGAGCTCCGAGTGGTTCTTGATGGGCCCGACCTTGGCCAGGCCCGCGACCTCCTTGGTGACGTTCAGGAAGCGCGTGATGCGGCCCGTGGGCGGCGCGTCGAGCACGACCGCGTCGTAGACCCTGCGGCCGTTCCTGCCGCGCCTGCGTACGGCCTCGGTGGTCTTGCCCGTGACGAGGACGTCGCGGAAGCCGGGGGCCACGGTGGTGGCGAAGTCGACGACGCCCATCTTGGTCAATGCCCGACCCGCCCGGCGCATGCCGTAGAACATCTCCATGTACTCGAGCATGGCCTCTTCTGGGTCGACGGCCAGCGCGTACACGTCGCCGCCCGAGGGGGCGACGGCGATCCTGCGCTCCTCGTAGGGCAGGGGCGGCAGGTCGAAGATCTGCGCGATGCCCTGTCTGCCCTCCACCTCCACGAGCAGCACTTTGCGCCCGCCAGAGGCCAGGGCGAGCGCGAGGGCGGCGGCGACGGTCGTCTTGCCGGTGCCGCCCTTGCCGGTGACGACGTGCAGTCGTACGTCGGCCCAATCCGGGTCCGGAGAGTCCACGATTCGAGGCTACCGAACGGTCACTTGTCGAAAGCCGACGACCACCCTTTGAGATTGCTCACAATAAGCTGCCCCCATGAAGAAGTGGGAGTACCTCACAGCCCCCGTGCTGATTCACAACACCAAGATGATCCTCGACAACTTCGGCGCCGACGGCTGGGAGCTCGTCCAGATCGTGCAGGGCGCCTCGCCCGAGCAGCTCGTCGCCTACTTCAAGAGGGAGAAGCAGTGACCCCGGAGCAGCGGATCGAGGAGCTGGGTTACACGCTGCCCGCGCCTGCCGCGCCGGCCGGCTCCTACCTGCCGGCCGTCCGCACCGGTGACCTGGTCTACACCTCGGGCCAGGTGCCGATGCTGGAGGGCAAGCTGCACCAGACCGGCAAGCTCGGCGCCGACCTCGGCGTCGACGAGGGCAAGGCGCAGGCGCGCATCTGCGTGCTCAACGCGCTGGCCGCGCTGAAGGCGGAGCTGGGCGAGCTGTCCAGCATCCGGCGGATCGTCAAGGTCGTCGTGTTCGTCGCCAGCGACCCCGGCTTCACCCAGCAGCCGCAGGTGGCCAACGGCGCCAGCGACCTGCTCAGCGAGGTGTTCGGCGACCAGGGCAGGCACGCGCGCAGCGCCGTGGGCGTCGCCGCGCTGCCGCTGGACTCGCCCGTCGAGGTGGAGGTGATCGCCGAAGTCGGTTGAGCAGGCATATGTCACCATGACCGAGTGATGTTCTAAAAGGAGGTCATGTGACCGGATTGCCGCTTTCAGCCGAGCTCGCCGCCCGGGCGCGGGACGTGCTGGCCGGCCGGGTCCGTCCGGCGCCGGCCCGGGACGCCGCCACGGTCGTGCTCCTGCGCCCCGGGCCGGAGGTCTACCTGCTGCGACGCAAGGCCACCATGGCCTTCGCGGCGGGCGCGTACGTCTTCCCCGGCGGCTCCGTCGACGCCCGCGACGCCGACCAGGACGTCGCCTGGGCCGGGCCCTCCCCGGCCGAGTGGGGCGAGGTCTTCAATGCGGGCGAACGGCTGGCGCGCGGGCTGGTGTGCGCGGCCGTACGCGAGACGTTCGAGGAGTCCGGGGTGCTCCTGGCGGGCCCGGGGCCCGATTCCGTGGTGGCCGACACGACCGGCGACGACTGGGAGGCCGACCGGCTGGCGCTGATCGACCGGAGCCTCGGCCTGTCGGACTTCCTGGCCAGGCGCGGCCTGGTGCTCCGTTCCGACCTGCTCAAGCCGTGGGCCCACTGGATCACGCCGGAGATCGAGAGCAAACGGTTCGACACCCGGTTCTTCGTCGCGGTGCTGCCGGAGGGGCAGCGTACGCGGGACGTGGGCGGGGAGGCCGACCGGGTGATCTGGCAGCGGCCGGGCGAGGCGCTCGAGCTGGCCCGCGAAGGGGAGATCTTCCTCATGCCGCCCACCCACCACACGCTCGGCGAGCTGACCGCCTACGACCGCGTGGCCGACGTCCTGGCCGCGCGCAGAGAGATCGTGACCATCATGCCCAGGGCCGTGGAGATCGAGGGCGAGCTGCGGCTGGTGACGTCGTGAGCGAGCGCGCGCACGCCGGGAAAGGAACTGGATGAGCGGCCTGCACATCCCGATCGGGACGCCCGACGGCTCGCGTACCGAGCACGCCGAGAACCTGCTCGCCCCCAACCCCTCCGCGATGACCCTCGACGGCACCAACACCTGGGTGATCGGCGCCGGCGAGGAGGTGGTCGTCGTCGACCCAGGGCCGGCGGACGAGTCGCACCTGCGCCGCGTGCACGAGCACCTCGGGGCCCGCCGGGTCACCGAGATCCTGCTCACCCACGGGCACTTCGACCACAGCGGCGGAGCCAGGCGGTTCGCGGAGCTGACCGGCGCGCCCGTACGCGCGCTCGACCCGCGCCACCGGCTCGGAGACGAGGGCCTGGCCGACGGCGACGTGGTCACCGTGGCCGGGCTGGAGATCCACGTCTACGGCACCCCGGGCCACTCGTTCGACTCGCTGTGCTTCTGGCTGCCGGCCGACCGGGCGATGCTGACCGGCGACACCGTACTCGGCCGGGGCACCACGATCATCGCCCGCGACGGCGGATTGGCCGACTATCTGCGCAGCCTCGACCGGCTCAGGGCGGCGGCCGAGAGCCTTGAGGCGCGGGCGCTGCTGCCCGGCCACGGCCCGGTGCTGCCCGACCCGATCGGGGCCCTCGACGGGTACATCGCGCACCGGCGTGAGCGGCTCGACCAGATCAGGGCGGCCCGCGCGCAGGGCGCCCGCACTCCGCGCGAGATCGTCAAGATCGTGTACGCCGACGTCGACCGCTCGCTCTGGCCGGCCGCCGAGATGTCGGTACTGGCCCAGCTCGACTATCTCGACCGGTTGTAGAGCCGGTCGATGTCGAGGATGACCACGGCCTTGGCCTCGATGCGCAGCCAGCCGCGCTGGGCGAAGTCGGCCAGCGCCTTGTTGACCGTCTCGCGCGAGGCGCCGACGAGCTGCGCCAGCTCCTCCTGCGTCAGGTCGTGGTGCACCCGCAGGCCGTCGTCGGTCTTGGTGCCGAACCGCTCGGCCAGGTCGAGCAACTGCTTGGCCACCCGTCCTGGCACGTCGGTGAACACCAGGTCGGCGAGCACGTCGTTGGTGCGCCGCAGCCGCTGCGCGAGCGCGCGCAGCAGGTGGAGCGCCACCTCCGGCCGGCCGGTCAGCCAGGGCCGCAGGTCGTCGTGGCCCAGCCCGGCCAGGCGCACCTCGGTCAGCGCCGTCGCCGTCGCCGTACGCGGGCGCGGGTCGAACAGCGACAGCTCGCCGAACATCTCGCTCGGCCCCAGCACGCTCAGCAGGTTTTCCCGCCCGTCAGGAGAGGTACGGGAAAGCTTGATCTTGCCTTCCAGCACGACGTAGAGCCGGTCGCCCGTCTCGTTCTCGTGGAAGAGCGTCTGGCCCTTGGACAGCTGGACCTCAGTGATGCTCGTGCGCAGCGCGGCGGCGCTCTCGCGGTCCAGCGCGGCGAACAGGGGGGCCTTGCCCAGCACATCTTCGGTGTTCACTCTGCCTCCTCTGCTGCCATTGTGACTCACCCCACTCTGGGCAGCACACACAGGTTAGGGGAATGTGAGAGTGCTCTGGACTTGCCCAGATATGTCGAGTCCAGGGGAAAGGTACAGGACTGCCGCTCCTGTACCGTGACCGGTCCCCTTCCGCACGCTGGGTCGTACGGGGAAATCCCGTCCTGGGTTCAACCCTCCTCAGGAGCTTCTACGCTTGCCGCATGGCGACGAACGCGGCGGGGCGCAAGCCGGAGACCCAGCTCGCACTGGTGCGGCGGGCGCGCAAGATGAACCGCATCCTCGCGGAGACCTACCCGGACGCCCACTGCGAGCTCGACTTCGCCAACCCTCTGGAGCTCCTGGTCGCGACCATCCTCTCCGCGCAGTGCACGGACAAGCGGGTCAACATGGTGACCCCCGTCCTCTTTGCGAAATATCCGACCGTGGATGACTACGCCGCCGCCGACCGGTCGGAGATGGAGGAGATCATCCGCTCGACCGGCTTCTTCCGTGCCAAGACCAACAGCATCATCGGCATGGCCCAGGCGGTCTGCGGGCGGTTCGGCGGCGAGGTGCCGGGCAAGCTGAAAGACCTGGTCACGCTGCCCGGGGTGGGCCGCAAGACGGCCAATGTGGTGCTCGGCAACGCCTTCGGCGTCCCGGGCCTGACCGTGGACACGCACTTCCAGCGGCTCGTGCGCCGCTTCGGCTGGACCGAGGAGACCGACCCGGTCAAGATCGAGCACCTCGTCGGCGAGCTGCTGCCCCGGCGCGAGTGGACGATCTTCTCCCACCGGGTGATCTGGCACGGGCGCCGCATCTGCCACGCCCGGCGGCCCGCGTGCGGCGTGTGCCCGCTGGCCGGGCTCTGCCCCTCGTACGGCACCGGCCCCACCGCCCCCGCCGAGGCCTCGAAGCTCGTCAGGCCGGGCCCGTTCTCCTGACCAAAGAAAGCCGCTACCACGGGAAGCCATTACCACGGGAAGCCAATCGCATGACGTCGTGTTGGAGGATGCGTGACTCAAGTGCCCGACTGGCTGGAGAGACTGGCGGCGCAGGCGCAGCGGATCGGGGTGCCCCCCGTCCTGCGGCCTCCGGCAGGGCGCGGACGCGCCGCCGCGGTGCTGATGCTGTTCGGTGAGGGGCCGAACGGGCCCGACGTGCTGCTCATCCAGCGCAGCACCCGGGGGCGCAGGCACGCCGGCCAGCCGGCCTTCCCCGGTGGCGGCGTCGACCCCGAGGACGCCGGGCCGATCGAGGCGGCGTTGCGCGAGGCCGAGGAGGAGACCGGGGCCGACCCGGAGGGCGTCCACGTCCTGTGCACGATGCCCGAGCTCTACCTGACCTACAGCGACAACCGGGTGACCCCGGTGATCGCCTGGTGGCGTGAGCCGTCGGCGGTGCACGCGGCCTCGCCCGACGAGGTCGACTCCGTCGAACGGGTGCCGATCGCCGAGCTGGTCGATCCCGGCAACCGGATCATGCTCCGCCACTCCAGAGGCACGGCGGGGCCGGCGTTCCGGGTGCGCGGGATGCTGGTGTGGGGCTTTACGGCGATGGTGCTCGACACGGTGCTGCGCGAGGCCGGGCTCGAACTGCCGTGGGACCCGACGCGTACGGAGGAGCTGCCGCCCGAGGTGGTGAACCTGGCCTCGCGGCGGTGAGCCGGGCGCTCGATACCGCCCCGGTCAGCGGGCCGCTCTGAGCGCGACCCCGAGCGAGGCCCAGCCGGCCACGTCGGCGTCGCTGTCGTCGGCCAGTGCGCGCAGCGTCTCCAGGCCCGCCCGGTCGGGGGGCTCGCCGAGGACGTGCTGCAGCGCGTACGCGGCTCCGTACCTCACTCTGGGGTCGTCGTGGCGGGCCAGGTCGATCACCGACGGGAGCGAGCGCGGGTCCGCCAGATGGCCGAAGGCGATCAGCACCGAGTAGAGCACCATGGCGTCGTCCTCGCTGGCGGCCAGATAGCGCAGCACCGGCAGCGTACGGTCCACGAACGGCCGCAACATCCCCATGATGTCCACGCCCAGCAGCCGCTCGGCGACGCTGTCGGCCGCGCACAGCCGCCGCGCCTCGATGAACGACTCCAGGTCGCCCCGCTGACGCAGCAACGAGATCACGTGCCAGCGCAGTGGCCCGTCGGGGTCGGTGTCGCGCAGCGCTGCCTGGATGAGATCGCGCACTGTTCCCTCGTCCGGCGGCATACCGCTCAAGATAGCCAGGTGAGTGACGCCGTCCTGATCGAAGACGTGCACACTTGACCGTATCCCTGGTTACCTTTGAAACGTGCGCGGTGATCTGCTTGACCTCATCTTGATCGGCCTGGTGATCGCCTTCGGCATCTCGGGATACCGGCAGGGCTTCATCATCGGAGCGATGAGCTTCGTGGGGTTCGTGGGCGGCGCCGTGCTGGGGGTGTTCATCGCGCCGCCGATCTCCAAGGTCGTCGTCGACGGCGACACGCCGCAGGCCCTGCTGGCGATCGTGATCGTGTTCCTGGCGGCCACGATCGGGCAGTTCGCCTCCTCGACGCTGGGCGCGGTCGTGCGCAGCCACGTCACGTGGGAGCCGGCCAAGGTCGCCGACGCGGTGGGCGGGACGTTCGCCAGCGGGCTGTCGGTGCTGGTCATCGCCTGGCTGATCGGCTCGCTGATCGTCTCCACGTCGTTCTCCCCGCTCGTCGACCAGGTCAAGAACTCCGCGCTGCTGACCACGGTCGACGACGCCATCCCGCAGGCCGCGCGCAACTGGCAGCAGCCGTTCAGGAAGTTCATCGACCGCTCCGAGTTCCCGCCCGTCTTCGACGCGATCGGCGCCGGGCAGCTCATCGACGTGCAGCCGCCCGACCAGAGCGTGCTGCAGGGCGCCGAGCTGTCGCGGGCCCGCCGCGCGATCGTCAAGGTCCAGGGCAACGCCGAGAGCTGCAACAAGCACATCGAGGGCACCGGCTTCGTCTACGCCCCCGGCCGGATCATGACCAACGCCCACGTGGTGGCCGGAGTCAGCCGCGACCTGCAGATCATCGACTCCACCAACACCCGCCACACGGCCACGGTCGTGCGCTACAACCCGCGCCGCGACATCGCCATCCTCTACGTGCCCGGCCTCGACCTGCCGCAGCTCTCCTTCGAGGGCGACGGCTCACGCGGCGACAACGCGATCATCGCCGGCTTCCCCAAGGGCAAGGGCTTCACCGCCGAGCCCGCCAGGATCGGCAGCCAGCTCACCGCCGAGGGCCCCGACATCTACCGGGCGAACACGGTCAGCAGGAAGGTGTACGCGATCCGCGGCCAGGTGCTGCCGGGCAACTCCGGGGGCCCGCTGCTGACCGTCGACGGCAAGGTCTACGGCGTGATCTTCGCCGCCGCCACCAACGAGGAGCAGACCGGCTACGTGCTGACGGCCGAGGAGGTCGCTCCCGACGCCTCGGCGGGCCGCACCGACACCACACCGGCCAGCACGCAGGAGTGCGACTAACCACGCACCTCTGATCCATTCACCTCCAGGAAGGGATCTCCCTTCCGCGCGCCCCGATGTGATAGCTTCTCACAATGTGATAGCCAATCACATTGAGGGGGAGTCATGACGACACGCAGACTCGGCCGAACCGACATCGAGCTCAGCCCCATCGGCCTGGGGTGCATGCAGTTCTCCGGCACCAGGAACGTGGTGCGCTGGATGATCAGGCCCATCGACCAGGAGACGGTCACCTCGGTGGTGCGGGCCGCCCTCGACGGCGGCGTCAACTGGTTCGACACGGCGGAGATGTACGGGCAGGGCCAGTCGGAGGAGGCCCTCGCCGCCGCGCTCAAGACGTGCGGCATCGCGCCCGGCGAGGTCACGGTGGCCACGAAATGGGCGCCGCTGGGCCGTACGGCCGCCGACATCACCCGGACGATCGGCGACCGCCTGCGCCACCTCGGCGGCTTCCCCGTCGGCCTGCACCAGATCCACATGCCCACGGGATCGTGGTCGAGCATCCCCGCCCAGCTCAAGGCCATGGCGGCGCTGCTGAAGTCGGGCGAGATCCGCTCGGTCGGGGTGAGCAACTTCTCCGCCAGGCAACTCGTGCTCGCCCACCGGGTGCTCGCGGCCGAGGGCGTCACCCTGGCCGCCAACCAGGTGCGCATCAACCTGCTGCACAGGAACGTCGAGCGCGACGGCGTCCTCGACGCGGCACGCAGGCTGGGCGTCACGCTGATCGCGTACTCGCCGTTGCAGGGCGGGTTGCTCAGCGGCCGGTTCCACGACGACCCCGCGCTGGTGAGATCGCAGCCGGTGATGCGCCGCTTCTTCGGCGTCCTCGACCGGCGGGGGCTCAGCGCCCAGGGGCTCGCCCGTACCAGGCCGCTGGTCGACACCATGCGCGCGATCGGCAAGGCGTACGGCGTCTCGGTCTCCCAGGTGGCGCTCAACTGGCTGATCACCCGCTACGGCGACACCGTCGTGGCCATCCCCGGCGCGTCCAAGCCCCGGCAGGCGGCGGACGCGGCCGCCGTGATGGAGTTCCGGCTCACCGAGGCCGAGATCGGCAAGCTGGACGAGCTGTCGCTAACCTGAGGCGGTGCCCAGAACCGCCAAACGCGACCGTTACCACCACGGCGACCTGCGCGCCGCGCTGATCGACACCGCTGTGGAGATGATCGCCGAGCAGGGCGTGCAGGGGTTCTCGCTGGCGGAGGCGAGCCGGCGGCTCGGGGTCGCGGTCAGCGCCCCCTACCGGCACTTCGCCGACCGCGACGAACTGCTGCTGGCGGTGGGAGTGCGCGCTGGGGAGCTGCTCGTGGCCGCCGTGACGGCCGAGCGCGGTGGCGACTCTCCGCAGGAGCGGCTGGCGGCGGTGGCGCGGGGATACGTGCGGTTCGCGGCCGGGCACCGGGCGCTGTTCGAGGCGTTGTTCGGCGCGTTGACGCCGGTCGGGGAGCCGGAGCTGGAACGAGCCGCGCAGCCGGTGAAGGCGGCCTTCCAGTCGGCCGCGATGTCCCTGTCGGGCGGCGACCAGAAGGCGGCAGAGGCGCTCGGGATGGCGGTGGCCGCCACCGCGCACGGGCACGCGGGGCTGCTGCACCTGGGGATGTTCGGCGAGGGTGCGCAGGCCGTGGACACCGCCGTCCGGCATGCCGCCGCCGCCACGCTCGCCCTCGTCGCCGGGCGCGCCGCACTGACCCTCTGACGGCCCCTCTGACGGCGGCCGGTCAGCGGGGCAGTCTGCCCAGCACCGACGCGATGGCCGTGTCCGGGTCGCTGTCCTGGGTCAGGGCCGAGGCCGCCTTCCCCACGGCGTCGTACGCGCCCCCGTACGACTGCGCCTTGGCCGCCCCCCTGCTGAACAGCGTGACCGCCCCCCGCCCGTTCCCGCGCTGCAGGTGCGTCAGCCCCACGCAGATCTGCGCGAGCCCCTGCCACAGCTCCCGCTCGTCGTCCGGCGCGCACTTCCAGCGCCCCTCGAACACCTCGTGCGCGTTGAACGGCAGCCCCTCCTCCAGGAACCGGCGGCCGTCGGCGAGCGCCTGCTCGGTGGTGGGGGCGTAGTCGTCGGGGACCCTCGGCATGCCGGGCGCGCCGTAGGGGAGCGGCCGGCCGTACGCGTCGCGCGGGCGGGCGTTGCGCGGTCTGCCCCCGGGGTCGCGGTCTCTCATCGGTCGGGCTCCGGATCGTTCAGCCAGCCGAGCAGCTCGGTGTCGAACACGTCGGGAATCTCCTCGTGGGGGAAGTGGCCGGCGCCTTCGAGCAGCCGCCACCGGTAGGGCGCCGCCACGTAGCGGCTCGAACCGTGCGCTGTGCGCGGCAGGACGCTCGGGTCGAGCGCGCCGTGCAACTGGAGCGTGGGGGCCTCGACCTCCGTACGCATGGCCCTGGCGTAGCGCCGCCCGTCGGGGCGTAGCTGGGAGCGGCCGAACCACCGGTGGTATTCGAGCGCCGAGTGCGCCACGGCCGGGATGCGGAACGCCTCGCGATAGGTACGCGACTCGGCGGGGTCGGGCCAGCCGGGCCGGGACCAACCATCCAGCAGCCGCCCCACGAGCACCGCGTCCTGGCGGGTGAGCCGGTGCTCGGGAAGCAGCGGAAGCTGGAACCCGAGCCGCCGGCCACTGGCCCTGAGCTGCCCGAAGGGGTCGGCCACCAGCGCGCTGCGCAGCCGCAGCGGATGGGGGGCCGACACGGCGACCAGACGGCGTACGCACTTGGGGTCGAGCACGGCCATCGTCCAGGCCAGCAGCCCGCCCCAGTCGTGCCCCACCACGATGGCCCCGGTCTCGCCCAGCGCCCTGATCAGCCCCGTCGCGTCGGCGGCCAGGGTGGGCAGGTCGTAGCCGCGCGGCGGCTTGTCACTGCCTCCGTAGCCGCGCAGGTCGGGCGCCACCGCCCGGTATCCGGCCCCGGCCAGCGAGACGAGCTGGTGTCGCCACGTCCACCAGAACTGGGGGAACCCGTGCAGCAGCAGCACCAGGGGCCCCTCACCCGCCTCGACGACGTGGAAGCGGGTGCCGCCCGCGTGCACCGCGCGGTGCGTCCAGGGCCCGGGGATCTGAACGACCGACTCGTCAGGTGCCATCGCGGGTCACCGGCTCGCGGTCGGGGGCGAGCGCCGGCAGTGGCTGCTCGTCATGCGTGGCGATCTCCTTGAGTCCCTTGATCGATCTGGCCGTGCGCTTCATCCCGGCCAGCCCCTTGAGCCGGCGGATCCCGATGAACACCAGCAGACCCGCGACCAGCAGATAGAACACGGTCACGATGAGGAAGGCCGCCCAGTTGGGCAACCACTGGGCGAGCACGAACGCGATCGTGAACGAGGCGAGGATCAGACACAGGTGCGCCATGAAGGCGGCGGCGGCGAACAGCCCGCCCGCCATGCCGACCCGCCTGGCGTCGAACCGGAACTCGGCCTTGGCCAGCTCGATCTCCGAGCGGATCAGGGACGAGATGTGGCTGCTCGCCTGGGCGACCAGCGAGCCCAGGGATTCTTCCTCGGGAGTCTGCGGCATGAAACGTCTCCTATCGGGGCCTGGCGGCCGTGTCAAACATCATCCAGCGCCGTGCGACGCGTGCGTACCCGGGCCTTGAGCAGCGCCGCCGCCAGGATCGACGCGACGACGCTGGCCGCGAGGATCCCGATGGTGACGGCTTCGGCGCGCTGCCGGTCGGCTCCGTACGCCAGGTCGCCGATCAGCAGTGACACCGTGAACCCGATCCCGGCCAGCAACGACACCGCCGCCATGTCCCGCCAGTGGAGCTCCTCCGACAGTCTCGCCAGGCCGAGCCGCACCGACAGCCAGGCACCACCGAACACGCCGAGGAACTTTCCGAGCACGAGCCCCGCCATCACTCCCAGAACTACCCGATCGGACAAGATAGCGCCGAGGTTTGAGCCGTCCATTTTCACCCCCGCCGACAGGAAGGCGAACGCGGGCACGGCCAGGCCGGCGGAGATGGGCCGGAAGAAGTGGTCGGCCGCCTCTGCGGGGGAGCGCAGCTCGGGCCGGTCCGGGGTGACCCTGGTCAGCAGGCCGAGGGCGACGCCCGCGACGGTGGCGTGCACGCCGCTGTTCTCGACGGCGTACCAGGCGGCCAGCGCGAGCGGCACGAGCAGCCACGGGCTGGTGACGCGGCGGCGCTGGAGCAGCCCGTACGCGGCCACGAACGCGGCGCCGAGCAGGAGCATGAAGACGTTCAGCCGCTCGGTGTAGAAGATCGCGATGACCAGGATCGCGCCCAGGTCGTCCACGACCGCGCAGGTCAGCAGGAACGCGCGCAGCGCGGCCGGCATCGCGCCGGCGGTCACGGCCAGCACGGCGAGCGCGAACGCGATGTCGGTGGCCGTCGGGATCGCCCAGCCCCGGGCCGCGTCCGGCGCGCCCCAGCTCACGAGCAGGAAGACGACGGCCGGCATGACCATCCCGCACAGGGAGGCGATGATCGGGAGGGCGGCCTTGCGCGGGTTCGCCAGCTCGCCGTGGACGAACTCCTCCTTGACCTCCAGCCCCGCCACGAAGAAGAAGATCGTCAGCAGGCCGTGCTGGGCCCACTTGTACAGTTCGAGCGGGCCGACCTCGGTGGCGCGGAACGCGTCGTAGCCGGTGGGGGAGAGGTTCGCCCAGATCAGGGCGGCTGCGGCGGCGAGGAGCATGATGATGCCGCCGATGGTCTCGGTCCGCAGGGCCTCGGCCAGGGCACGGGCGTAGCGGGCGCCGGTCGGGAACGGCCACAGCTCGGTACGCAAGGAAGCTCTCTTTCGTCTGGTCCGTCGTTGCTCTGACTCGCCGACCAGACTTCCCGGCACACCACATACCAGCGTACAGAAGACATCTAGCCGCATATCCCGATTTTTCGGGACATGCGGCTAGATGGGGCTTTCTAGCGCGCCGGAGAGATCAGTCCTCGGCCTTGGCGGAGGGGAGCTTCTCCGAGATGAGGTTCATCACCGTGCTGTCGGCCAGCGTGGTGACGTCGCCGACGCTGCGGTTCTCGGCCACGTCGCGCAGGAGGCGGCGCATGATCTTGCCCGAGCGGGTCTTGGGGAGTTCGGGCACCACCAGGATCTGGCGCGGCTTGGCGATCGGGCCGAGCGTCTTGGCCACGTGGTCGCGCAGGTCGGCGGCGATGTCGTCGCTCTCCTCCGCCGTGCCGCGCAGGATCACGAACGACACGATGGCCTGGCCCGTCACCGGGTCGGTCGCGCCCACGACGGCCGCCTCGGCCACCTTCGGGTGGCTGACCAGCGCGCTCTCCACCTCGGTGGTGGAGATGTTGTGGCCGGAGACCAGCATGACGTCGTCCACGCGGCCGAGCAGCCACAGGTCGCCGTCGTCGTCCTTCTTGGCGCCGTCGCCGGGGAAGTACATGCCGTCGAAGCGGCTCCAGTAGGTGTCGATGTAGCGCTGGTCGTCGCCCCAGATCGTACGGAGCATCGACGGCCACGGCTCGCGTACGACGAGGAAGCCGCCGCCCCCGTCGGGGACGCTGTTGCCCTGGTCGTCGACCACGTCGGCGCTGATGCCCGGCAGCGGGCGCATGGCGGCGCCGGGCTTGGCCGAGGTCACGCCGGGCAGCGGGCTGATCATGATGGCGCCGGTCTCCGTCTGCCACCAGGTGTCCACGACGGGGCAGCGGTCGTGGCCGATGTGCTCGCGGTACCAGACGTACGCCTCGGGGTTGATCGGCTCGCCGACGGAGCCCAGGACTCGCAGGCTGGACATGTCGTACTTGGCGGGGATGTCGTCGCCCCACTTCATGAACGTCCGGATCGCCGTGGGAGCCGTGTAGAGGATCGTGATCTTGTACTTCTGCACGATCTCCCAGAACCGGCCCCGGTGCGGGGTGTCCGGGGTGCCCTCGTAGATGACGCTGGTGGCGCCGTTGGCCAGGGGGCCGTACACGATGTACGAGTGGCCGGTCACCCAGCCGATGTCGGCCGTGCACCAGTAGATGTCGGTCTCGGGCTTGAGGTCGAAGACCGCGTGGTGGGTCCAGGCCGCCTGCGTCAGGTAGCCGCCGGTGGTGTGCAGGATGCCCTTGGGCTTACCGGTGGTGCCGCTGGTGTAGAGGATGTACAGCGGGTCCTCGGCGTCGTGGGGCTCGGCGGTGTGCTGGTCGCTCTGGCGATCCACCAGGTCGTGCCACCAGACGTCCTTGTCGCCGGCGGCGACGTCCTGGCCGGTACGCCGTACGACGAGGACGTGCTCCACCTGCGGGCACTCGGCGACGGCCTCGTCCACGGTCGGCTTGAGGGCCGACGGCTTGCCCCTGCGGTAGCCGCCGTCGGCGGTGATGACCAGCTTGGCGTCGGCGTCGTCGATCCGGCTCTTCAGCGCGCCGGCCGAGAACCCGCCGAACACCACCGAATGGATCGCCCCGATGCGGGCGCAGGCCAGCATCGCGATCGGCAGCTCGGGGATCATCGGCATGTAGATCGCGACGCGGTCGCCCTTGGCCACGCCGAGCTCCTGCAGGGCGTTGGCGGCCTTGCTGACCTCGTTCTTGAGGTCGCTGTAGGTGAGGGTGCGCGTGTCGCCGTCGGGCTCGCCCTCCCAGTGGTAGGCGACCTTGTCGCCCCGGCCCTCCTCGACGTGGCGGTCGACGCAGTTGTAGGCCACGTTGAGCCGGCCGCCCACGAACCACTTCGCGAAGGGCGGATTCCATTCGAGCGTCGTGTCCCACCGGTCGGCCCAGGTCAGGCGTTCGGCCGCGCGTTCCCAGAAGGCGAGGCGATCGGCTGCGGCCTCGTCGTATGCGGCTTCGGTCACGTTCGCGGCCGCCGCCAGGTCAGCAGGCGGTGCGAACCGGCGGTTCTCCTGCAGCAGGTTGGACAGCGCCTGGGTGTCGTTGCCAGCGGTCTCGGGGGCCACTTCGTGCTCCTTCTATGGCCAGATTGGATAGGTTCGTGTCCCACTTCACCAGCTCACGACCTCCGTACACAAGAGGTCTAGACAGGTCTGTACCGAGCGGCCGGTGGCGGGGATGTTTTATCACGATGCATTACAAATGCTATTGAAATGTTGTCATCCTGAAATCTTGAGAATGTGCGGGCGAGGGATGGCGGCGCTTTATGGGTCCCATTTGTGGAGGGCTCCGCGGTCGGCTTGTCCGAGGGGCGGGCGCTCGCGTCCTGTCACTCTCGGTCGGGACGCGGGGCTCGGTCGCGCCCCGATCGCAGGTCACCGGCGTCCGCGCGGCCTTGGGAAATCTGGGTCCTACCCGCGGGTAAGGTCGGGACCGTGAGTGATCCACTGGCCGTCATCGCGGAGTTCCCCGGCGTCCCCGAGGCGGTGGACGAGGCCCGGCAGGCCGTCGACAGACTGTACCGTCACCGAGTCCTGCGCCGGGCCAGCCCCGCAGTGTCCGCGGAGTCGGCCCTGCGCGGCGCCCGTGCGTCGGCCGCCGTCGAGGGCGTCGACGTGCCCCTCGACGCCCTGCGCCGCGACGAGATCCACGATCCCCTGGTCCAGGGGGCGCTGCGCGTGTCTGCGGAAATGGGACGCATGGGGCCGACCTGGCGGAAGGCGCCCAGGCAGGTGCTCGCCAGGTTGCACGCCGTGGCCGCGGCCGGGCTCGTGTCTCAGGAGGAGTTGGGGCGCCCGCGTTCGTTCGACGAGACCTCCGACCCCTTGGGTCTGGGCCCCGCGCCGGCCGCCGCCGACGCCGCGGTCCGCGTGGAGGGCCTGCTCGACCTGCTGGAACGGCCCACGAAGGCGTCCGCGGTCGTGCTGGCCGCCGTGGTGCACGCGGAGTTGGCGGTGCTGCGCCCGTTCGGTACGGCGGACGGGGTCGTGGCCCGCGCCGCCGAGCGGCTGACGCTGGTCGAGTACGGCCTGGACCCGAAGTCCCTGGTGGCGGTGGAGGTGGGGCATCTGGAGCCCGCGTACGGGGAGGCGCTGCGGGCGTACCTGGGCGGGACGCCTGAGGGGGTGGCCGCCTGGGTACAGCACTGTGCCTCCGCGGTAAGGCTCGGCGTACGCGAGACGACTGCGATCTGTGAGGCCATGCAGCGCGGCTGACGTTCCGGCCCCGGGCCTCGGCCGCCTGGGGGTGCGGGAGCCTCGGCGACCGGGGAAGCCCGAGCACTCGAAATCCATCGAGGAACACCAGGTCAGGGCGGGAATGCCAGGTTCGTTGAGTAACGCTGGATCCATAGGGGAATGCCCGGATTCTTGAGGAATGTCTGGATTCTGGGAGGAATCCGACATAGCTGACGGCGTCTCTGTCACGAGACGCCGCCTGCCTGCGCATCACGCCGGGTTACCAAGCGTGCACCTGTATTCGTCGAAGCGGGTCAAGCCCGTTACGACGCGCCTCCCGCGGCTGGTCGCGCGTGGGTGCCCGGTTGATGCACCCGGACAACTGTCCGTAACCCCTTTCTACGTCGGATCTGCCCTGATGGGAACCCCTCGGAGCAAGACCTTTACCCCGCTGTGGTCGTGCTCCGGCGGCGCGCGAGGGCGAGCCGTTGGAGCGATCCCGACGCCAAGCCGTGATGCTTACTCTGAGTAACGGTCTTTATGTGATCGTTATGAGGTGGCGAAAAAACTTGGCGGAAATGCGAGATTGCTCCTCGACGAAACTCAAGTTGATCGGGCAGCATACGGAGGTATCGCCCGAAACTGGAGCGTCCTTGCACGGGAAGCTTTGCAAGTCCCTTGCCAGGCTCCGGTCTAGTGATGAAAGCTTTCTTCTGAAACGGGACCGGCTCTACCCCCCCGGAGCCGGACCGGTCAGGCGACCCCCGCTCTCCCCCCCGGCGGGGGTCGCCCCTTTTCCGGCCCTTTTGGCCCGCGCGGGCGATGCGCCCTCCGCAGGCGGACGGCCCCTCACAGACGCCACGCGTACGGGCCACGCTTCCTCGCCCGCGTAACAGCCGTTCGTTCTTTGGGACGCCGTTGAGCACGTACGCCACCGCTCGTCCCTCGACGCTCCACTGAGCACGTCCCACGGGGCCGCACACCACGGTGCCCTTGACCTTCATCGCTCCGCCGCACCCACCTGGCGTGGCTCCGCGCGTCACCTGCCCTCCGCGCCACTCACGCCTTCACCCGCGCCAAGACGCCCGCCTCAGCCGTCACCGCGCCTGCCGTCACCGCGCCTGCCGTCACCGCGCCTGCCGTCACCGCGCCTGCCGTCACCGCGCCTGCCGTCACCGCGCCTGCCGTCACCGCGCCTGCCGTCACCGCGCCTGCCGTCACCGTGCCCGGCGTCACCGTGCCCGGCGTCCGGCCCCATCGCCGCGCCCGGCGGTCCGTACCACTGAGCGTGCCTATCACGGCCTCCCGGAGGCGCGTGGCCAGCAACCCCCGGACACCCCATCCACACCGCGCTGCCCCCACAACCACCACAGCCACTCGAAGGCCGGGGACTCACTCGTCCACAGCCACTCACCACCTCCACCTCCACAATCCACAGAACCCCGTTCGGCTCCCCACCGCCTTGCCCACCTCCAGCAAGCTCGACCTCCCAACGCCGGCCCAAGCCGCCACACCCACCCGGCCCCAAGCCGCCACACCCATCCGATCCCAACCCGCATCCACCCGGGAGGCCGACCACCATGCACCGCCCCTTGGTCATCACCGAAGACTATGCCCTGCTCGACGACCTGGTCCGCATCGCAGCCGCAGCAGGCGCGCAACTCGACGTGGCGCACGTCCCAGCCCACGCCCGCCCGTTCTGGAACCTCGCCCCACTCATAGCCATAGGCGCCGACCAGGCCGACAACGTGGCCGCCACCTCACCCCCACCCCGAGACCAGGTCCTCCTCGTGACCCGAGACGGCGAAGACCCCGACACCTGGCGAAAATGCGTAGCAGTCGGTGCCCAGGCCGTCATCACCCTCCCGGGCGACGAGCGCGACCTGGTCGACCGGCTCGCGGACGCCATGGAGCCAGACCCCCGCTCGGGATCCGTGGTCTGCGTGATCGGCGGCCGAGGCGGGGCGGGCGCGAGCGTACTCGCCGCCTGCATGGCCCTGCGAGCTTCGGCCGACCGCCTTCGCACCCTCCTGGTGGACGCCGATCCGCTCGGCGGCGGCATAGACGCGCTCCTGGGCCACGAGGAGGCGTCAGGCGCCCGCTGGGGCGACCTCGTGGCAAGGGAGGGCAGGATCAACTCCAGCGCGCTGCAGGCGGCGCTCCCGGCGTTCGGAGACCTGGCCGTCCTGTCCTTCCACAGAGGCGAGGTCGCGGAGATCCCGTCTCAGGCCATGCGCTCGGTGCTCGAAGCGGGCAGACGCGGCTTCGACCTGGTCATCGTGGACCTCCCCAGGCACCTGGACCCCGCCGCGACAGAGGCCCTGACCCGAGCGCAGACGACACTGACGGTGGCCACGGCCGACGTACGCGGCATCCTCTCCGCCGCCCAGGTCGTTTCCGAGGTACGCAAACACACCGCCGACATCCGCGCCATCCTCCGCCCGGGAGTCCTGGACGACGACGTGGCCATGTCCTCGCTGGGCATCCCCTCGGCAGGGAGCCTCCCCGACCAACCCAGGCTCACAGCCACCCTCAACCGTGGCGAACTCCCGGGACTCGGCCCGCGCACCGTACTGGGCGCCCTGTGCACCTCCCTCCTCCGCGACCTCCTACCGGCGACATGACCACAAACTCCACCACCACCCCACGCCCACCCACCCCACAAGCCATGGGCCCACGCCCATCCCAATCTCCCCAAAAGCAGCAGCACCAAGCGCAACAAGGACCCCAACCACGAACACACCAGCCACCACAACAAGCCGCCCTGCTTCCCCCAACCACCACGGTCTCCCCTGACCTGGTCGAAGCCGTTCGCGTCCGCCTCGCCCGCGCAGGCGTGGAGCCCACGGCCGCCCAGGTCGCGGTGGCTCTGAGAGCGGAGAAGGCCGTATACGGCGACGCGGAGATCCTCGCCGTGGCCAGGGCACTCTGCGCCGACCTGATCGGCGCGGGCCCGCTGGAGCCGCTCCTCGCCCGCCCCGACGTAACGGACGTCCTGGTCAACGGCCCTCGTGAGGTGTGGATCGACGACGGCACCGGCCTACGCCGCACGTCGGTCGCCTTCACCGACGACGGAGCCGTACGCAGGTTGGCGCAACGCCTCGCGACCGCCGCCGGTAGACGCCTGGACGACGCCTCCCCGTACGTGGACGCCCGCCTTCCGGGCGGCGTACGCCTCCACGCGGTGCTTCCCCCCGTGGCCTCCGGCGGCACCTGCGTCTCCCTACGTCTGCCGCCACGACGCACCTTCACCCTGACCGACCTGGTCTCCGCGGGCACGATCACCCCATCCGCGATCCCGGTGCTCACCGCCATGGTCACCGCCAGGCTCGCCTTCCTGGTCACGGGCGGCACCGGCACGGGCAAGACCACGCTCCTGTCGGCCCTGCTCTCCCTCGCCGACCAAGGCGAACGCCTCCTGCTCGTGGAAGACTCGGCCGAGCTGCGCCCGATCCACCCCCACGTGGTACGCCTGGAGACCCGCCCGGCCAACCTGGAGGGTGCGGGCGGGGTGGAGTTGCGTGACCTCGTACGTCAGGCACTCAGAATGCGCCCGGACCGCCTGGTGGTGGGGGAGGTACGCGGAGCGGAAGTCGTGGACCTGCTGGCCGCCCTGAACACCGGGCACGAGGGCGGTTGCGGCACGTTGCACGCCAACACGGCGGCCGACGTACCACCCCGCCTGGAGGCCCTCGGTTGTGCGGCGGGCCTGACCAGGGAGGCCGTACACAGCCAGCTCGCAGCGGCTCTCGACGCCGTCATCCACCTGACCCGCAGCCGCCAGGACGGCCGCAGGCGCATAGCCGAGATCTGCCTGCTCGCCAGGACTCCGACGGGCCTGGTCGAGTCGGTTCCGGCCCTCACCTTCAACCCTCAAGGCACCGTCCAACCCGGCCCCGGCTACGAGGCCCTGGCCCGCCGAGCCCGTCCCTAGAAGCGACGAGACAGCAGAAGCGACGGAGACAGCAGAAGCGACGAGACAAGCCAGACGACCAGCAGCAACAGCCGCATCGCGCAAGGCGATACCCCCTGATGCGAGGCAGCGCCCACCACCCACGACGGCAGGCAACACCTGCTGCCATCCGCCATCCGCGTCGCGAAGCCGCAGCACCAGGGAGCCCTCACCCCGCCACCCCCACTACGAGACCCCATGACCAACGCCCTGATATCCGCCCTGTCCACAGCCTGCGCGATCTGGCTGTGGACAGGCCCCACCACGGCCACCACCCGCCTCTCCCACCTGCTGACCTCAAGCACCCCCGCACCAACGTGGCCATCACTGTCCAAGCTGCTCACCCGCCCCAGCCCCACCCGCCGTGCCGACGCCTGGCGACGAGCCTCGATAGAGCTCTGCCAGTCCCTGTCCGCAGAGCTCTCAGCCGGACGCACTCCAGGCGAGGCCATGACCAGAGCCATCTCGGCAGTAGACCTCCCCGACCCCGATCTCCTCCGCTCGGTCATCGCCGCGGCCAGGGACGGCGGCGACGTCGCAGCCGCGCTGACGACAGCGGCCCCACTTCAAGGAGGCGAAGGGCTCCGCCAACTGGCGGCCTGCTGGGAGGTCGGCACCACGGTTGGGGCAGGAATGGCCTCCCTGATCGACCGGGTGGCACAAACGTTGAGAGCAGCCCAAGCCCATCGCCAGGACGTCGCAGCACAACTGGCGGGCCCGCGCACCACGGCCAGAATGCTCGCCGTCCTGCCGGCCCTCGGCCTCCTCATGGCCGGGGCCCTGAACATGCATCCGCTCGAGTTCCTGTTCGGCAGCATCCCGGGCTTCATGTGCCTGATCGCCGGTGTGTCACTCGACGCGTGCGGCCTGTGGTGGACCAACCGCATGGCCACCCAGGCGCAGGGCTGAACGAGCTGCGGCATTTCGGCGAAGGACGCGACCCGCCGTTCTTCGCACTCGCACCGAACCACCGATCGGACCTGACGATGCTCCACCTGCTGTCTGCCCTGTGCGCAGCGATGTCCGCCTGGCTCTGGCTCTCACCCAGAACCCCCACAGAACGCCTCACCCGCCTACACCCCCACCCATCACCGCCTTCCCACACCCTCGAACCGCCCCAGGCCCACCCCACCCCACCACGCGCCAAGCACCAGACCCCACGCGCCAAGCAACAGCTCCCACCCGCCAAGCACCAGCAAGCCACCACCAACCCCCACATCCAGCTCCCACACCCCGCCTGGTTGGAGCAGCCGACCCCACGTCAGCACCGCCTCACCCGCAAATCGGTCCTGACAGCCATCTGCATCGGCCTGATCTTCGCGCTCCTGATCGGCGGCAGCGCAGGAGTCGTCGCAGGCATCCTCATCACCCCCGCGGCGGCCCTGTTCCTGCACCACAAAGCGCAAACCTCGCCACAAGCCCAAGCCGACCGTCGCCGAATGGCCGCCGACCTCCCCTTCGCCGCCGACCTGATGACTGCCTGCCTACGCGCAGGCCGCCCCGTCAGCGCCGCCACCGAGATCGCCGCGAGCGCGATCGGCGGCCCACTCGGCGAACGCCTGTCATGGGTCAGCAGCCAACTAGGGCTCGGCGCAGACCCAGAGCCGACCTGGTCCTCCCTGGCCCGAGAGCCCGCCATGGGCCAACTCTCCCGAGCCATGAGCCGAGCAGCTCAAAGCGGCGCCCCTGTGGCCGACGTCCTGACCCGCCTGGCGGACGACGCCCGAGAGGCGAGCCGAGCCGCATCCGTCGCCTCGGCAAGAAGCGTCGGGGTGAAAGCCGTGGCACCCCTTGGCCTGTGCTTCCTGCCGGCGTTCGTCCTGCTCGGCATCGTCCCAGTGGTCGCCGGCCTCGCCTCCACGATCATCATCCCGTAGGCCACCACCAACTCGCTCGCACAAGCAGCCCACGGACAACGACCACGCCCGCACCTCTCCCACCAACCGCGCCCCCACAACGCCGTACTTCCAGCTCGCAATCAGCCCCCACCAGCGCAAGCAAGGCCATCACCGCAAACCGTCCGCCACGAGCGGGACCACACGCAAAAGCGGTGCACGCCAAGCACGAACTCGCACCCCACGCACCCATCGCATGTAAGGGCACCCGTACGCATGATCGCCACAACCCCTACCAGGCCCTCCCGCTACGAGCGTGCGCCGCTACGAGCGTGCGCCCGGAAGCACGTCCAGCACGCGTCTCGAGGAAGTGGCGATCAGCCCCGGACCCTCCCCTCATCCACAAGATGCGTCCGCCGCCATCGGCTTTTCCACAGAATGCCGCTCGGCCCACACCCGCCCCCACCCCCTCGGCCACCCTTGAACTCCCGCCGGACAAGACCCCGGCTCCAACCACCTGGAGGCAAGATGCCCAGTCCCGCTATCACGCCAGACGACATCAAAGCCGCCCCAGACCACTCGCACGCCATCCCGTCGCCCCGTCACTCGCATCCCCAAATCACACGAAGCCCGACCACCCCCATCGCAGCCAAGCCGATGACCACCGCAAGCACGCCGCCCTCCCCTGTCCTATCGACACCCGCCCCAGCAACACCTTCCACGACCTCAACCGGACGTTCGACCAGCACACCCACCCTCAGCCCCACCCCCAAGCGACAGAAGCAGCAGATCAGAAACCCCTGGCTGCGAGCCGACAAGTGGCTCCACTACGCGGCCGTCAACAAGGAGCGCGGCATGTCGACCGCGGAATACGCGGTGGGGACGATTGCGGCCTGTGCCTTCGCCGCGCTCCTCTTCAAGGTCGTGAGCAGCCCAGAAGTCCAGGAGATGCTGACCTCACTCATCAACCGAGCACTCAACACCACCAAGGAATGAGCCTCCGCCACACGCGGGCCTCGTCTAGCAGCACGCGGTCGGCATCGCGCGGTTCGGTGACGGCCGAAACCGCCGCGATGCTGCCCGCCCTCATGGTCGTCCTGGCAGCCGCCCTGTGGGCCGTCCAAGCCGTTGGCGTTCAACTCGAATGCGTGGACGCAGCCAGAGCGGCCGTCCGAGCGGCAGCCAGAGGAGAACCCCTGGATCAGGTCCGCGACTACGCCCGCTCAGTCACCAGCCCGAAGGCCGAAGTATCCATCACACGCGACCCCGAACTCACAAAAGTGCAGATATCCGTAGAAGTGCGCCCATCCTGGGCCAACCCCCTGCCAGCAGTCCGAGTCTCAGCCACAGCAACCGCCGACACGGAACCGTAACTCCCCACCGCATGCGCGAGAGGACACCCGACTCCCACAAATCCAACCGAATCTTCCTCCTTCGGCTGGCTGGGTGAACAGACAGCCAGTCGACCGAGAGCGGATGGCGGACTGGACCACAGCCCTTCGACGGGCCGGTCGTTCCACGGCCAATCCTTCCTTCACCGTGAGCCGAAATAGCCCGCCCATCGCCAGACATCCACCCATCCCGACAGGCACTCAACCCTTCCCCCACCCCGCAGTCCTCCCCTCCAGAGCGCCCAACCCCTTACATCCACTGCCCGTCCACTCCTTCAAAGCTTCGGAGGAAGCGTGAACACGAAAGACCGAGGCTCGGCAACCCTGTGGGGTGTGGCTCTCATGGGCTTGCTGATGGCGGTCGCCACCACGCTCGCCACGGTGGGGTCCGTGCGCGTGGCCCGCCACCGAGTCAACAACGCCGCCGACCTCAGCGCCCTGGCAGCGGCCAAGCTGGCGTTGATCGCCCCGGACAGAGCCTGCGAGAAGGCAGCCGCCCTGGCCACCGAGAACGGCGTCGAGCTCACGGAATGCAAGATCACCGGCGACGTCGCCGATATCCGGACCGCACTGCCACTCTCGCTCCCGTTATTAGGAACCCGAACCTTGACGGGCAGATCACGTGCCGGCCCAGCGGACCCCCGCCCCTGAACGGACCCCACTCCGAAGCGTCCTTCCTCACCAAGAATCTCCCAAGCTCCCAAGCGCCCCGCCCCTGGATAGACCCGTCTTGAAAGGTTCGTCATGGAGACGTCCGTCCCAACTCCATCTGTAGAGCTTCTGCTGTTGGCCACAGACACCGATACGCCGCAGCACCAGGCCAAAAGCGCCAGAGACGCTTGCCTCGGGCCCGCGCATCAATTGAGTGGCCGCAGATGTGGATGGACACCACCGGCCAGCAGCAAGAACAGCGGGACCCGACGACGGCGTGCCAACTCGGCCTCATCCCCATCGAACCGATCCGGATCGGGCGCACACTCCCGAAGAGCCGTAAGCGTGAAACCGGCGTTGAGCATGGCGGCCACATAATCCTCGACAGTGCGATGAAACCAGGTGACCGTGCCGCCCAGCCAACCCCTCTCCCTTGGCCCATTGACGAAATAGTCGTTCACAATCCAGTGGGTGCGTTTCACCTCCATCCCCGGGTCATACGAAGTCAGGACCGGGTGTACCACCGTGAAGACGATCCGCCCGCGAGGCGAAAGTACAGCGTGACAGGCTTCCAGAATCGGGTTGAGATCCTCGAGATAGTGGAACGCGAGACGCGCAAGGATGAGATCGAAAGACGATGGTGGCGCTGAGAAGTCCTCGATGTCCATCAGATCCACACGGCCGGACGTCCCCCGCAGCCTTGCCCTCCCGGCCTCGACCATCACGGCCGAGCCGTCCAGTCCCAAGTAGCTCAGGCATCCGGCCTCCAGCAGGGCCTGGCCGGTGGCGGCGTCGCCGCATCCGAGATCGAGTACGCGAAGCCCCGCGACCGGGCCGAGTTCGTCCAGGAGAGCCGGTTCCTCCATCACGTGGTTGGGGCTGGAGACACCGCTATGCCGATGAGTGAGATACCGATCGAGGATTTGAGGCGCGTCGTAGAAGGAAGCCCCGCGTTTTTCTGGATCATGGCCGGAACTGTATATAGGCGATTGCATCGATGAAACACCTGGTTGTCCGGCTGAGGCTGTGGTCCTACGGCGGTCCGGGGCCGGAGATGAACGACGAGGTCTTGCCCGCTTGGCATCGCAGAATCACGTAACTGCGCTGTTGAGAACGGTTGTCAATTGGCGATTGAGTGCTTTGTGGTGCCTGTGGCTTACGGGGCAATGTCGCAATCGAGTCACGAGTTCTTAGACGTTCTGTCCAAGAGCTGTGTATCTCCCGTAAGGTTCCGCTTACCCTCGGTCCATGCCGTATGTGACAGGGAGTCTGGGCGAGCAGGAACACAGTCGCTAGGGTGCGGGTTCGGGGACGGTCGGTGACCGTATCGGCCGGACGGACTGCACTTCCGGTCGTCGCGTGGGCGCCCCGAGGGTGCTCAGGCGGCGCGAGGCTCTCGATGGAGGGAAGCGTCGTGTCGGTAGTCGGCAGAGTGGTGGTCGCAGGGTTGGTCGCGGTTGGATCCATCGCGCTCGGCGGTCCCGCTCATGCGGCCGTGGCGACGCGGCAGCTCGGCTCCTCCGGTCAGGCTGGTCATGCCAGTCAGGCAAGAGGTGAGACTGGTCAGGCTGATCAGGCAGGCGGTGAGACTGGTCAGGTTGGTCAGGCAAGCTCTTCGGGGCAGAGCGGTGCTGGCGCCGCCTCCCTGGCCGGGTCTTGGTCTTCGTGGCAGGGCGGCGGCGACTTCGCCCAGATCGGGTCTCAGAGGCAGGTCGGCTATCTGGGGCGGGCGGAGGTCATGCGACTGGGCGAGTTCTCCGGCAGGACGGTCGTGCAGGGCAGTTCGGTGGGCTCCGCGACGGCGGTCGAGCTGGGCGGCTTAGATGGGCAGATCACCTCACCCTCCGACGGGGAAGTAGTTTCGAGCTCGTCCGTGACGGTTTCCGCGCGTTCGGAGCTGCTGCAGTTGAAAGCTGCCCTGTACGTCGATGGGCCCTCCACGTCCAGCCAGAAGGTCGCTGGGGGAGGGGCCGGCCAGACGCTCTCCGGTACGTTCTACGCTGACAGCGCCCCCAACGGCACCTTCACCGTGACCCTCAAGGGAGAGCTCACCGGCACCACGTACGCGAGCAGCACGTTCAAGCTGCGCCGCCCACCCGCAGCGCCGGGCAGCGTGAACGCGAGCAGGCAGGGCACCCAGAAGGTGCTCCTGACCTGGAACAAGGGGTCCGAGCCCGACCTGCAGTCGTACGAGGTCTCCAACGCCCAGACCGGCGTCGTCGGCAGGTTGCCCGCCGACAGCGCGTGCTCGGGCTCGTCGTGCAAGGCCGTGCTCGCTGTGCCGTCCAAGGTGGCGGGGCAGAAGGTGGGGTTCACGGTCAAGGCGTTCAGGGGTGACGGCGACGGGGGATCGATCGGTTCGGCCGATTCGGCTGCCGCGTCCATCACCTTCCCTGCCCCGCCCTCGGCCCAGCCCAAGAAGACCCCGACCGACAGCGAACGTACCTCCAAGGGCAGCGATCCCAAGCGCGTCGAGGCGCTCCCCACGCTGCCTGCCAAGAAGCAGAGCCAGTCTTCGAGCAAACCGACGACACGCAACCCGACGACCACGAAGCTCCCCGACCTGCCCGACGTCGAGCCGAGCGGCAACCTTCCGATTCCCACGGCAGACGCCCAGGGCGAGAACGGCGGCCTGGCCTCAGCAGATGCGAAGGACGGCGCGAACTCCACTCCCGTGCAGAGCGACGGGGTCAAGGCTCAATCGAACGAGTCCTTCATCGGAAACATCGGACAGTACGGTCTGTATGTCGCGGGTGGCATCCTCTTGCTGCTGCTCGGGGCACACGTAGGTGCCTGGGCCCGACGGCGTACCCTCTCCGCAGGCGGCGCAGGCGGCTCCATGGGCGTGGCCGCAAATTCGGGACCTGGCGGTGATGCCGGTACGCCGACCGCAGGTGTGCGGGACGGCACGACGACGCACGGCGTGCGGATCAGGCGCGGGGACGGCAGCATCGTGTCGGCGAATGCCGCGTCTCGACGGCCTGCAGTCATTCTGGCCGTCGCCAAGACTCGCATGCCTGAGCAGCCACCTGTGGCGCGGCAGGCGAGGGCTGAGTTGGGGGCGGACTTCGAGCCGCCGCTCGGCGATCGGCGGCAGTCGAGGCGGGAGGAAGAGGACCTGGGTTCGCTGGATCAGCGGCCAGGACGGGACGACGACTCGTCGACTCGTGAAGGGGGCCAGCGATCTGGCCGGGCAGCGGATTCGTCGCTCAGCGCTTGGAGCGAGCTTCCCAGCCCGGCGGCCAGTTCTTCGCACAGTGGTGCTTCTGGGCGGCAGTCGTCCTCGGATGCCGAGCCGCTGCCAGGCGCGGGAGAGGCGTCGGCACACCTGGTCGACCGGCTGTCGGGTGAGGGCTTGGGAGCCGAGGGTCCTGCGAAGGCGTCGGCTCGGGTGGAAGAGCTGCCGTTACGCGAGGACCGGCAAGCGGATGGGCGGCTGTCGCGTCGGGACCCTTGTTCGGACGAGGGGTTGCCGCGCGAGGTGTCCCAGGCGGAAGAGTGGTCGTTGCGCGAGGACTGGCATGTGGGTGAGCGGTCGTTGCGTGACGATCCGCGCATGGAGGAGCCCTTGTTGCGTCGGGACTCTTGCGTCGACGAGCACCAGTCGGGTGAGGACCCGCTGGTGGAAGAGCGGGTGTCGGGCCGCGAGCTTCAGATGGATGATCACTGGTCGAGTGATGAGTCGCACAGAGATGAGCGGCCATCGCCTCAGGGCTCTCACATGGACGAGCAGACTGACGAGGGACTGGCGCGTCCGGACTCGCGGGAGTGTGGCCCTAACGAGGTGCCGGGGTGGCGGGTGATCGCGGAGCTGCGGTCCGGTCCGTGGGAGCTGTCCGAAAGCGCGGGAGGGCGGGCGGGGGATTCGGCCCTCGGCGCGTCTGATGGGCGGGGTGCCTCGCAAGGCTCGGTTCATCTCGCTCTGCCGAGTTCGGCGACGATGGACGTCCCTGAGGGTCCTTCAACTTCTGCGGTCCCGCCCGCCATTCGTCTTGAGGAACGCTGGGACGACCGTTGTTGGTGTCGGGTCTCTATGTCGGACACGGCCTACGGGATTTATGCTGAGAGATTGTTAAATGGCGAGCTGGGTAAATCCGTGGCAACAGGTTCAAGCGTCGGCGATTCGGCAACTTGCGTCGTCGCGCAATGGACTTCAGGCTGGGCTCACCAGGTTTGGCCGGGGTGCAGGCCGTGAGGTGGGAGGGTAGAGCGAGGCTGGTCAAGGCGCAGGGCGAGGCTGGTCAAGGTGCAGGGCGGGGCTCGGTGAGCGTGGGGCAGGGCTCGGTGAGGTGCGGGCCACGGCTAAAGCGAGGTGCTGGTCGGGTGCTGGCCGGGCCAGGCGAGGTGTTGGCCAGGGCTGGGTAGGGCTGGGTAGGGCGCTGGTCGGGGCTGAGGGGCTATTGCCGATTATTCGCCACGCGGTATCGCGCAGGCTCGAAATCGCTGCCGTTGCTGCATTGTCTGCTTGTGGAAAGCTGGGTCGGTTGCTTTCCGGATTGAGAATGTGCTTGGGTTCGGGGGTTTATTAGGGGATCAGGAGTGTGCTGAGGAGGCGGATGGCGCCGCGTTTGTCCAAGGGCTCGTTGCCGTTGCCGCATTTCGGGGATTGGATGCAGGAAGGGCAGCCTCGTTCGCATTCACAGGACATGATCGCCTCGCGGGTGGCCGTCAGCCAGTCCGTGGCGCGGGCGTAGCCGCGTTCGGCGAAACCGGCTCCGCCCTCGTGACCGTCGTACACGAAGACGGTGAGCAGGCCCGTGTCGGCGTGCAGTTCCGTGGAGACACCGCCGATGTCCCAGCGGTCGCAGGTGGCGAAGAGGGGGAGCAGGCCGATGGAGGCGTGTTCGGCGGCGTGGGCGGCGCCGCCGAGGTCGATGCCCGCCTCGGCGAGCGGTGCGACGGCTGAGGCGGGCAGGGTCCACCAGACGGCACGGGTGCGGAGGGTGCGAGGCGGTAGCTCCAGGGGTTCGTCGCCAAGCATTTCGCCTGAGTGGAGGCGTCTCTTCAGGTAGGAGACGACTTGGCGGGTCACTTCCACTTCGCCGAAGTGCAGCGTGCCCGGGCCCAGAGGGTGGGAGCGCTCGGTGGCGAGGATGGAGATGTCGGTGATGTCCCGGGCGAACGTCGTGTAGTCCGGGTTGGCGCTCGATACCAGGGCGACTCCGGCATCCAGGTCGAGGAGGTCCACCAGGAAGGTCTCGCCCTGGTGGAGGTAGATCGCGCCGGTGTGGACGGTGGTGTGGGCCGAGGGCTCGTCCACGCTGCCCAGGAGGCGGCCCGTGGACGACTCCACGACCTGGATCGGGGTCCCCCCGCCGCCTCGGATGTCGGCGAGGTCGGTGGCGCGTTCGCGTCTGGTCCAGAACCAGCCCGCGGGGCGCTTTCTGAGCAGGCCCTGCGTCACGAGGTCCGCGAGGACGTTGGAGGTGGTGGGGCCGA
This sequence comes from Nonomuraea antimicrobica, assembly GCF_039536965.1. Taxonomy (NCBI): domain Bacteria; kingdom Bacillati; phylum Actinomycetota; class Actinomycetes; order Streptosporangiales; family Streptosporangiaceae; genus Nonomuraea; species Nonomuraea antimicrobica. Next base: position 116,506 of record NZ_BAAAZP010000049.1, read on the forward strand.
AGATCGGCAGGTCGTCCTCGGTCAGCGGGATCTCGGCGGCGGCGGCGCAGAGGTGGGGGCCCAGGACGTACGGATTGTCGGGGTCGAGGACGATCGCCTCGACGGGCCGGCCGAACAGGGCGTCGGGGTGGTGCACGAGGTAGGTGTCCAATGGGTCGTCCCGGGCGATCAGGACGGCGAGCGCGTCCTGGCCGTCACGGCCCGCGCGGCCCGCCTGCTGCCAGAGGGAGGCGCGGGTGCCCGGCCAACCGGCGATCAGTACGGCGTCCAGACCCGAGACGTCGACTCCCAGTTCGAGGGCGTTCGTGGTGGCCAGGCCCATGATGGTGCCGGCGCGGAGTGCCTTCTCGAGGAGCCTGCGGTCTTCCGCGAGGTAGCCGGCCCGATAGGCGGCGATCTTGTTGGGGAGATCGGTCAGGTCGGGATCTGGGAGGTCCGGAAGCGCCCAGGTGAGGGAGGAGGAGATCGAGGAACTCGGAGTAGGAGTATCTGAGGACTTTGGGGTGCTTGGGGTGTTTGGGGGGCTTGGTGTGGCGGTGGAGGCGGCGATGGGAGTGGACGCGGGAGTGGATGGGGGCGTGGCTGGCCTGGGTGTGGGGTGGGGGCTGGGGGTTAGCCAAGGGCGCGGTGGAGTCGGAGCCGAGGCGGTGTGGGGTGTTGGAGTCGCCTCTGGGGTGGTGGCGTCCTGAGGTGGTGAGTTTGGGGTGTTCTGAGGGGCGGGAGTGTGGGCGCTCGGCGGTGGTGGGGTCGAGATGTCGTGGGGTGTGGCGGGGAGAGCGGTTGGAGGGGGTGAAGCCGGGGGGTTCCAGGGGGAGCCGGAGATGGGGAAGGGGGGTGTGATGGAGAAGGCGACGTCGGCGAGTTTGGCGCGGGCGGAGAGGGCGACCGTTTCGGCTCCCCGGCGGGAACGGACGAAGGCCAGCGTGCGTACGTCGGCCAGGACGAGGTCCGCGAGCAGGTCCGCCGCCTCCGCCGTGGCCGTACGCCGCACGGGAGCCCCTCCCTCGCCCCGTAGCTCCGTCAGAGGCGGCTCCCACAGCGCGATGGTGGTCGAACCCTTGGGCGACGCGTCCACGGTCACCTCGTCCATCTCAAGCCCCGTCAGCCTCATCGCGAACACGCCCGGCTCGCTGGCCGTCGCCGAGGCGAGCATGAACGTGGGGCTGGAGTTGTAGCGGGCGCAGGCGCGGCGCAGGCGGCGCAGGATCTGGGCCACGTGCGAGCCGAAGACGCCGCGGTAGCCGTGGCACTCGTCCACGACGACCAAGCGCAGCCGGCGGAAGAACGACGACCACTGCGCATGGCGGGGGAGGATGCCCCGGTGGAGCATGTCGGGATTCGTCAGGACGTAGTTGGCGTGCTGGCGTACCCAGGTGCGTTCCTCGAACGGGGTGTCGCCGTCGAAGCTGGCCGCGCGCACCTGCGTGATGCGGAGTTCGCGCAGGCCGCGGAGTTGGTCGGCGGCCAGGGCCTTGGTCGGTGTCAGGTACAGGACCGTGCCGCCGTCGAGACAGGAGGCGATCGCCGGGGTGAGGTACGCCAGCGACTTCCCCGAGGCCGTGCCCGTGGAGATGATCACGTTTCGGCCACGGAATGCCAGGTCGGCGGCTTCGTACTGGTGAGGCCAGAGCCCTGTCACCCCGCGGTTCGCCAAGCGCGTAACAAGCACGTCAGGGGTCCACTTGGGCCATTGGACTTGACCCGCCTGACGTGCTGGAACATGCTCCACATGGGTGACACGCTCGTGACGTGCGGGAACGCCAAGCAGGTGGCGGAGGAGTGGACCTGCCTGTTCTGGGGAGTATCCGGAGGAAGTCACTGTTTCCAGTCTTGCATCCGTGGGCAAAGTCGCCGGGAATCGTGATTTCGTATAGACACAAGCCAGGCGCGTGGTTGAATGCCGCGCGTCAGGGTCGGACAGTCTGGAGCCGCTCTCCAGATTGCCAGGCCCACAAGAGTACTTTCGCAGGCGAGGCGCTGGAGGATCTGTGGATCTGAAGTTGGATCACCGCACCGAAGACCGACTCACCATCGTGGAGGTCGAGGGTGAGATCGATGTCTACACGGCGCCGAGATTGCGTGAGCTCCTCATCGACCTGGTCAACAAGGGCAACTTCCACCTTCTTGTCAACATGGAGAAGGTCGACTTCCTCGACTCCACGGGCCTCGGTGTCCTGGTCGGGGGGCTCAAGCGGGTTCGCGCGCATGACGGGTCGTTGGAACTGGTCTGCACGCAGGAGCGCATCCTCAAGATCTTCCGGATCACCGGTCTGACCAAGGTCTTCGGGATCTACGCTTCGGTAGACGAGGCCAAGGAAGCTCACGGCAAAGACAAGTAGCATGGCTACCGTCGAGCTGACGTTCAGCGCACTCCCCGCGCACGTGCGGACCGCCCGGCTGGTTGCGACGGCGATCGCCCGGCGCACCGGCGTGGACGAGTCCTTGCTGGACGAAGTCAGGCTCGCCGTGGGTGAGGCGTGCTCCCGGGCAGTCGAGGCGCATCGAGCACACTGTCCGGGCGAGCCCATCCGCATCGAGCTGCGTGATGACTCCGGGCGTTTCGAGGTCACGGTCAGCGACCAGGCCCCCAGCGATGAGATCAAGCTGGAGCAGCCGCTTGACCTGGGCATGCTCTCTGACTCGTTCATGTCAGGCTTCGGCATCGCGGTGATCGAAGGTCTGGCCGATGACGTCGAGGTCCTGCCCAGCCCCAAGGGGACGAAGATCCGGATGAGCTGGCCCGCCACCGTCAACGTGGGCTGAGCCCGATTCATACCTCGCCCTCTGTGCTGGGTGCCGCGCCTTTCGGTGCCCAGCGAACGAGCCGGCCTTCCCTTCGGTACGGCTGAGTCGGCCTCTGGAAAGGCTGAGTCGGCCGTTCCCACCATGCCAGGCGCACGGGATGCGGTCGTGGCGGGCTGAGCTTGGTCCGCTTTGACGGACACCGTCGGTGTGGTGGTCAGGCGGGCGTCGCCTGTTCTGCCAGGGCTGAGGACTTCCCGGGGATACGCCCCGCTGCGCGACGCGTGGCGGGGTGCCGCCGTATCGGGCCCCGCCCGGGTGACACCTGATAGGGCATCGGCGTTAGGGTCCCGGGCGGCACTCCGGGCGGTGCGCAGGGGCGCTGTCGCGCTGGCGGGCGGTGGTTGTGCGGGCTTGGCTGCGGCCTGCCCGGTGAAGCCAACTGGTGGTGGCTCTTCCGGCTACTTCCCCGTCCTGGTGGGTGCGTTGGCGTGCCCGGGAAGTTCATGGCCGGGTAGCGGAGAGTTCAGTTTCCGGATGTCTGGGACGGGGTGTTACGGATGGTTCTAAACTTGAGGTGAACGGAACGTATACCGCTGGGGTGCCGAATGCCGATGTCCTTCGAGTCGGATGACGATCGCGAAATACTGGCCGCGATCCGAGGCGGGGTCGCCCGAATGGTGCAGAAGCCCTTAGCGGCACAGGCTCGGATGCGCGAGGTCGTCGGCGTCGGCCGGAGTGACGACGGGCTGGTGACGGCGAAGGCCGATCCCGACGGCGCGATCTTTTCGCTCGCCCTCGATCCGCGCGTGATGCGACACGACGCCGATCGCCTCTCGGGCGATGTGACCGCGGCGGTCAAAGCGGCACAACAGGACTCATGGCAACAGATCCAGCAGATCCTGAGCGGTGTCTCCCTGCCCGCGGTCACGTCGCAGTCGCTCGGTGAGAGCCTGGCGCACGACGGGGACGGACCGACGGTGAACGCGATTCTCCGCCGTGTCCAGGACATGTACAGCTCTGTCGACGGTGTGGACCGCGAAGAGCGGGGGATGCACGATTTCATCGAGAAGGAGTACGACGCGCTGGAGGGGGCGGTCGGCACCGGCGCGAGCGCGTCAGAGCGTGTCACGGCAACCACCGACGCGCAGGGACGGGTTACCGAGATAACCGTCGAGCCCCGTGCCATGCGGTTGGAGAGTCACGTGCTGGCGGATGAGGTGTTGGCGGCTGTCCGCGGCGCCCGGCGTGACGCCCTGTCGAAGGTGGAGGAGAAGGTGTTCGACGCCTTCCCCGATCTCGATCCGGCGGCCGACACCGACCTTCCATTTCAGGACAGCACTCGGGAAAAACGCCGCTGACCCGCTGGCCTGCCGGCTCGCTGGCCTGCTGACCCGGCTGGCCTGCTGACCCGCTGAACTGCTGGCCCGCTTTCGCCGGGTCGCGGTAGGTGCCTCGTCCGCGCTCCCGGGCCGCATTGGCCGCCGCGTTCGCGGCGCCGCTGGTGTCGTTGGGTCGTCGCTGGGGTTCGGAACTCGAAACCAGAACGTCTCTCGGACGGACCTCCGGTGGAAGGCGTCGGCGACGCGTTCGGCCCGTTGGCCGTGGGCGGTATCGGTGTCGAACGCCAGGTCACCCGCCCCGCCGACGCGCGGCTCCACCGCACGGAGCGTTCGGAATGGGCGTTCGGAATGGGTGCCAGGAATGAGGACGGCGCCTCACGCGTATTTCTTGGTGAGGCGCCGTTCCGCGTTCCCTGGCGGGGTTTCATCTGCTTTTCTCGAGCTGCGGGATCATCAGCCTCGCGCCGGGTGCCAGCTCGCCGCTGTCGATTCCGTCGAGTTGCCAGTTGGCCTGCCTGAGGAGCGACGCGTAACTTCCGTCGCCGTACTCCCGCTCGGCGATCTCCCACAGCGTTTCGCCGGATCGCACCGTGTGCGTGGTGGCGCCCACCGGCTCCGTGGCGTTGGAGTGCGGCTGCTGAGGCTCGGGACTCTGATCCCAGTTCTGGTAGTTGGGGATCGTGAGTTCGGGGGTCTCGCTCTGCCCACGTGGGACCAAGGTGTAGTTGATCGTCCCTGGGAGGAGACCGAGGATCCGGCCCTTCCAGAAGGGGTCCAGGTTCAGGAAGCCGTTGACCGGAGCGATCTGCCTTGCCCGGTAGGTGAGGCTGTTCTTCGGGGCCCAGATCTTCGTACCGTCCTTGAGCGTCATCTGAGCGAGGTTGGTCGCCTGGGGGGTTGTTGCGTAGCGGACGTTCGTCGCCGACATCTTTCGAGCCGGGTCGGCGGCCCCGAGCTTCTTCACGCCCCACTTCTCCGCCTTGCGCCAGGCAAGGTGCTTCAGGCCGGTCGAGTCACGGAGAAGTCCGTAGTATCCGGCGCCGAAAACCGCGCTGACGCCTCCGACGATGATGCCGTCCTTGACCGCGGCGCCGAAACTCTTCTTCTCGAACAACATGCTCAGGGCGGTCGCGGCCCCGGCGTTGATCCCCAGTTCCACCGCCATGTTGAACGCCAGGGGATGGGTCTGCGCCAATCTGGTGACCGCGCCGACGCCCTTCAGAAGCGAGAAGGCCCCGCCGAGTCCGAGCAGGAAGGCCAGGGTGCCGAGCATGCTCGGGGAGATCGACCAGGGATTTTCCACACCCCGGGCCGTGTTCGCCAGTGAGGAGTTGACGTAGTTGGCGCCGACGACGCCGACGCCGTTCTTCAGGAAGCCGCGCAACACCGGTCCCCGTGCGGTCGCGGATTTCGCGAACGCCTTGGCGAGATGCTTGAGCCTGGTGCGCAGGAGTTTGATCGCCTTGACGATGTTGGTCCGCAGCCTGTTGAACAGGTTCCGGAGGTAGAGCCGAACCGCCGGGTTCAGAACCACCGCGCCCATCATGAGGATGGTCACCACCGCGATCGTCTGCATGGTCGCCTTGACGACGCCCCTGGTCTTCCGGGTGTCCTGGACCGCGTTGCCCAGGATCTCGGCGGCCTGGTCCGCCCGCGCGGCCCACGTTTCCAAGGGCTGGGCCTGGTCCTTGCCTCCAGCTGGATTGACGTGTCGCGTCCAGGCCACGTGGTAGGCCTGGGCGGCGTCTCCGCCCCATTGCGCCTTCCTGACCTCGCCTTCGACCTTGTCGATGTCCGGCTGCAGCGTGCGGAGCCCTCTCGCCGTGGCCAGGCAGGCCTGCTGCATCTCGGCGAGTCGACGCTCGTAGTCGTCGCTGAGGCCCAGCAGGTCCAGAGTCGCGTTGAACGTCACGGAGCGGGTGTTCGGGTCCGGCAGCTCGCTGCTCGTCGGGGCAGGAGGGTTTCTGGGCGGTTGGAGCTCCTCGGCCCAGCCGTAGTTGTCCGCGGAGTACGTCAGGTTGCCTCCGCAGTTTCTCAGCGCGTCGGTCCGTGTGAACATGGAGCCGGACAGATCGTGGAAGAATTCGTTGTAACTGCTGGCGAGTTCCGCTGCGCCGTCTGCGACCAGGGCGTAGGTGTCGACGTCGCCCTTCGCCTGCTCCACGAACATCCTGCGGATCGCGGCGAGATCGTCGGCTGCGTCCTCACATCTCAGTCCCGCCTTCTTGAGATACTCAAGACCTTCGGGGCCGGCGTAGGTGAAACCACTACTGGCCATGCACTTCCTCTGTTACTTGACGACGTGGCCGCGCGACGAGATGCCCGTACTGGCGTCGTGCGGGGCACGCCCTTACCCGAAGAGCCGGATCCTTGTGAGATCAGTCGCTCGATGCGTGCGTGACATGCGAGCCTCCGACTCTTGATCACTGCGGCGAAACACGCCCAGGTCCGCAGAGGCGCCGGGAGGCGGCGTCCGCGAACGGCTCCGCTGAGCTGGAGCGGTTTGCTCGGCCCGTTAACTCGCTAGACATTAATCGATCAGTAAAGATATGGTCAAGATTCATTGTGTCGACGTATAGCGTCATTTACGGCACCGCTCGGTCACGGGAGCTTCAGGGTTTGAGCTGTCTGGTTCCGGTGGCGTTCGGGCTGGTGGGGCAGGGTGCCTGGAGATGGGGGAGTCCGGCGGGCATTCTCGGCGGGGGTCTGCGGGTGCGGGTGGCGGCTTGGGGCCAGATGCGGGGCGTGGCGCGGGGCCAGACGCGCGGCGGGGGCGTGGCGCGGGTTCGTGGGGTGAAGTGGGTGAAGTGGGTGAAGCTGATTCGGTCTGCCAGCGCGGAGGGGAGGGGCGCTCGGCGGTCTGTACGGGGGTGCGCGGCTATCCGGGATGGGGTGTGGTGGCGGTCTGGGGTGGGCGGCGCGGTTGGCTCGGAGTCGGGCCCTGCGGGCCTCCTGATGTCGGCCGATGGTCTTGCTCGGTGTCGGGTCTGGGGCTCCTCTGGGTGTCGGCCGGCGGGTCTGGCGGGCGTCGGCCGGCGGCCCTGGCGGGCGTTGGTGAGGGGGTTCCGCGCGCCGGTCAGGGGCTTTCGGGCGTTGGTCCGGCGTGTCATCTTGGCGGCCAGATTTCGGGCCGACCGTATACTGTCCTTGCCGCGACCGTAAACCGAGGAAAATTTCTCTTGTCAGACCCCAAATCGGGCCACTGGCAGGGGGTTACTAGACACTCGCACAATTTACGACCGCAAGAGCCTTCATATCCGCTGACTGCCTGCGTAGACTCCCCGCACCGGCCAAGGTGATCCGGCGGAACGCGGATTCAACCGGAAGCGGCACCCACAACCCGGATGGTGCCGCAACACCCGCCGAGGAAAACTGCAGCACCGCCCGGGCAGGACGACCGGTCTTGCCGAGGAGAACGATGAGCAGGCACTTGCTGGCAGCGGAGCCAGCGTCCAATCTGGTTCTGAGCGGAAACAATCTCACCATCGTGATCGTGGTCGCCGCGGTCGCACTGATCGCACTAGCCGTCGCCGGCGGCCTGGTGCGCGAAGTGCTGTCCGCCGGCCAGGGCACCGAACGAATGCAGAACATCGCGCGCGCCGTGCAAGAAGGCGCCGCGGCCTATCTGACGCGCCAGTTCCGCACGTTGGCGATCTTCGTCGTCGTGATTCCCTTTCTGTTGCTTCTGCTACCTGGAGAAACCGATGTCCGCATAGGGCGTTCGATCTTCTTCGTCGTCGGGGCGGTCTTCTCCGCGCTGACCGGGTTCATGGGCATGTGGCTGGCCGTGCGCGGGAACGTACGCGTCGCCGCCGCCGCCAACGAGTCCGGTGAGAAGCGGGCGATGCGCATCGCGTTCCGCACCGGCGGTGTGGCCGGGATGTTCACCGTGGGCCTCGGCCTGCTCGGCGCGGCCGTGGTCGTGCTCCTGTACCAGGGCAACGCGCCCGGCGTGCTCGAAGGGTTCGGCTTCGGGGCGGCGCTGCTGGCGATGTTCATGCGAGTCGGCGGCGGTATCTTCACCAAGGCCGCCGACGTGGGCGCCGACCTGGTCGGCAAGGTCGAGCAGGGCATCCCCGAGGACGACCCGCGCAACGCCGCCACCATCGCCGACAACGTGGGCGACAACGTCGGTGACTGCGCCGGTATGGCGGCCGACCTGTTCGAGTCGTACGCGGTCATGCTGGTCGCCAGCCTCATCCTGGGCAAAGTGGCCTTCGGCGAGCAGGGGCTGGTCTTTCCCCTGATCGTCCCGATGATCGGTGTGATCACCGCGATCATCGGCATCTTCGTCACCGGTATGCGCAGCGGCGACCGCAACGGCATGGCGGCGATCAACCGCAGCTTCTTCATCTCCGCCGGGATCTCGGCGGTGCTGGTGGCGGCGGCCACGTACTGGTACCTGCCCAGCAGCTTCTCCGGGCTGACCGGCTCCGGCGTGCAGTCGGACGCCGACCCGCGGCTCATCGCCATCGGCGCGGTGCTGATCGGCCTGGTGCTGGCCAGCGCGATCCAGCTCCTCACCGGCTACTTCACCGAGACCACCCGCCGGCCCGTACGCGAGATCGGCGAGAGCTCGGCCACCGGCCCGGCGACCGTCATCCTGGCGGGCATCAGCGTCGGCCTGGAGTCTGCCGTCTACTCCGCCTTGATCATCGGCGGCGCGGTCTACGGCGCGTTCCTGCTCGGGTTCGGGAACGTGACGATCGCGCTGTTCGCGGTGGCCCTGGCGGGTACCGGCCTGCTGACCACGGTCGGCGTCATCGTCTCGATGGACACCTTCGGCCCCGTCTCCGACAACGCCCAGGGCATCGCCGAGATGTCCGGCGACGTCGAGGGCGAGGGTGCCCGGGTGCTGACCAGCCTGGACGCCGTGGGCAACACCACGAAGGCCATCACCAAGGGCATCGCCATCGCCACGGCCGTGCTGGCGGCCACCGCGCTGTTCGGCGCGTTCCGTACAGCCGTGGAGACCGAGCTGGCCAGGGCCGATCAGGCGATCAAGGAGGCGTTGGGGTCCTTCTCCACCTTCAGCCTGAGCATCGACCAGCCGAACGTCCTGGTCGGCCTGATCATCGGGGCCGCGGTCGTGTTCCTGTTCGCGGGGCTGGCGATCATGGCGGTCGGCCGGGCCGCGATGCGCGTGGTCTTCGAGGTACGCAACCAGTTCCGCACCAAGCCCGGCATCATGGACGGCTCCGAGACCCCCGACTACGGCCGCGTGGTGGACATCTGCACCCGCGACTCGCTGCGCGAGCTGGCCACGCCCGGCCTGCTGGCGGTCATGACGCCGATCGCGGTCGGGTTCGCGCTCGGGTACGCGCCGCTGGGCGCGTTCCTGGCCGGGGCCATCGCCTGCGGCACCCTGATGGCCGTCTTCCTGTCCAACTCCGGCGGTGCCTGGGACAACGCCAAGAAGCTCGTGGAGGACGGTCACCACGGCGGCAAGGGCTCCGAGGCGCACGCGGCCACGGTCATCGGCGACACGGTCGGCGACCCGTTCAAGGACACGGCGGGCCCGGCCATCAACCCGCTGATCAAGGTGATGAACCTGGTGGCGCTGCTGGTGGCGCCCGCCGTGGTTCTGTACGCGGGCAACCCGGCCCTGCGCATCGGCGTCACGGTGGTGGCGGTGGCCGTGGTGGTCGGCGCCATCGTGGTGTCCAAGCGGCGGTCGGTGAGCAACGAACCGGCCAGCGACAACAACCGCGCGCACGAGCCCGTGGCGTCGTAGCCCGCTGAGCAGTGCGGGTCGTGGCCCGCTGACGAGGCGCCCGTTCCCCGGTCCTGCCAAAGGACCGAAGGGGGACGGGCGCTTCTGCGTGCGGCCGCCCATCGGTCCCAGCGGACGCGGAGGGCGGGCGGCGTACCTGGGTGTCCCGGTGGGAAACTGGGCGCGTGAACGATGACAAGCGGCCCAGCGGCGGAAAGACCCTGGGCCTGATCCTCTTGGCCATGATCGCCGTCCTGGCCGTGATAGTCGGCCTGTCCGTCTGGGCGTCGAGGACGGGATGAGCTCGTGCGTACCTTGATCGTGCTGCGTCATGCGAAAGCCGCCCACATTCCCGGGCTGGCCGACCGCGAGCGGCCCCTGACGGATCGGGGCGAGCGGGACGCCAGGCGGGCCGGAGACGAGATCAGGGCGGCGGGGCTCGGCCCCGACGCGGTGCTCTGTTCGCCCGCCCTCAGGACGAAACGCACCGCCGAGCTGGCCTTCCCCGACCTGGACATCAGCTACGAGCGCGACATCTACGAGGCGTACCCGGAGGAGCTGCTGGAGCTGGTCCGCCGCGCCGCCCCCGACCTGGGCACGATCGTGTTGTGCGGGCACAACCCGGGCGTGCACGAGCTGGCCCTGGGGCTGGCCGGGGGCGACTACGGCTTCCGGCCGGGGGCGTTCGCGGTGATCGGCGTGGAGTCGGCGTGGGCGGACCTGCAGCCGGGCGAGGGCCGCCTCCTCTCCCGCTGGGACCCCAAGGAGGGCCCCAGTGAGGACTAGTTAGGAGGCGGTCAGCGCGCCGTCCTCGGCGTCCGCCGCCTCCACCTCGTCGCGCGAGATGCCCAGCAGGTACAGGATCGCGTCGAGGTACGGCGTGTTGACCGCGGTGTCGGCCGCCTGCCGGACGACGGGCTTGGCGTTGAACGCGATGCCCAGCCCGGCGGCGGCGATCATGTCGAGGTCGTTGGCCCCGTCGCCGATGGCCACCGTCTGGGAGATCGGCAAGCGGGCCTCGCGGGCGAACCGCTCCAGCGCCCGCGCCTTGCCCGGCCGGTCGATGATCTCGCCCGTGACGCGCCCGGTCAGCCGGCCGTCGATGACTTCGAGGACGTTGGCGGCGGAGTAGTCGATGCCCAGCTCGTCGACCAGCCCGTCGGTGATCTGGGTGAACCCGCCGCTGACGATGGCGAAGCGGTAGTCGAGCCGCTTGAGCGTGCGCACCAGCGTACGGGCGCCGGGCGTGAGCACGACCTGCTTGCGTACCTGCTCGAACACGTCGGCCGGCAGCCCTTCGAGCAGCGCCACCCGGCGCTTGAGCGACTCGGCGAAGTCGAGTTCGCCGCGCATGGCCTCCTCGGTGACCCGGGCGACCTCCTCCAGGCAGCCGGCGTGGGCCGCCAGCAGCTCGATGACCTCGCCCTGGATGAGGGTCGAGTCGACGTCCATGACGATCAGCCGCTTGGCCCGGCGCGACAGGCCGGTGCGCTGGACGGCGACGTCGACCTCCTGCTCGGCGGCCTCCGCGGCCAGCTCAACGCGCAGTGCGTCGGGGTCGGCGCCGGACACCGACAGCTCGATGCAGGTGACGGGCCACTGGGCGAGGCGTTCGATGCGGTCGATGTTCGCGCCGGCGGCGGCGATGCGGCCGGCGATGCCCGCGATGGCGGCCGGCTGGAGCGTGGCGCCGAGCACGCTGACCGACAGGCGGCCGCGGCGGCGCTGCTCCTTGGCCTGCGACCCGGTGGACAGCTCGACCTCCATGCCGAGGTCCTCGGCGATCCGCTCGACGGCGGTCCACATGGCGCCGAGAGTGGTGCCGGTGCCGGTCGAGGGCCCGCCCGCGTACGCGACGAGCACGCCGAGTGTGAGCCGGCCTCGGATGACGACCTGTTCGATATCCGAGACTGTCACCGGAAATCTCGACAGAACGGAGAAAAGCCGCGAGGTGACGCCCGGGCGGTCAGGGCCGGTCAGTGTGATCAGGAGGGTGCGCTGGTCCACATCCAGCCACGGTACTGCGCCCGGTCCGATGCTCGCGCAGCAGGTTGGGCATTCGGGTACGGGCGCAGCGTGTCCGGACTAACGAACGATCTTGGTCTTGACCGTCTTGGCGTAGCCGTGCTCGGGGATGCCGAGCCGCTCCAGCTCTTCCCTGCTCATGTTCTCCATGCCCGTCTGCACGTCATACGAGATGACGCCGAGCGTGGCCTGCTGCGTGCCCTTGGCCGACTTCTTGAGCCTGACCTCGAAGGTCATGGTCACCGAGTCCCCCTTCTCGAGGATCTGCGGCAGCCAGCAGTAGAGCGCGCGGCCTTCCAGACCGCACTCGGTGCCCTTGACGCTCGTGGTGTACTCGACCCGCCTGAGGTCGGCGCCCTTCGGGAGCGCGCCGCCGACGAACCACGCGTCCGCGTAGTGCGGGCCCTTGTTGGTGGCGACGATCTTGTACGTGATCTTGCCGCCGGACTTGACCGTCTTGGGCGCCTTCACCTGAACATCGAAGACCGAGAACGGCTCGTCCAGGACGGTCGCGGTCGAGCCGGTCGCGACGGTCGTGGCGGAGGCGGGAACGGCCGGTACGAGCAGGGCGCCCGCCGCTAAGGCGAGCGCGGCGACCTTGGTCAAAGAGTTACGCATTCAACGTCTCCGGTGAGGAAGGAACACGGGGTCGCGACAGTGACTAAGCCCCCGCAAATGTCGGCTTTTCCTATCACGAATGCAAAATCTATGTAAAGCCGATTACTTGAGTATCAAGTGTGTGTCGCCGAACTCGTGCCACAGATATCCCTCCCGCAGCGCCGCCTCGTACGCGCGGGCCAGCGCCCGCTCGCCCGCGATCGCGGTCAGCATGAGCAGGTGGCTGGACCTGGGCTCGTGCAGGCCCGTGATCAACCCGGTGACGGCCCGTACGCCGTTCTCCGGGGTCACGACACGCTCGGTCCAGCCCTCCGACGCCGAGACGAGCCCGTCGGCGTGCGTGGCCGTCTCCAGGGCCCGTACGACCGTCGTGCCCGCCGCCACCACCCGGCTCCCGTTGCGCCTGGCCAGGTTCACCAGCCGCGCGGTGGCCGCGGGCACCTCGTAGCGCTCGGCGTAGGGCGGCTCGTCCTTCTCCGGCGAGGCCACCCCCGTGTGCAGGGTGATCGGTGCGATCCCGACCCCACGCGACACCAGCGCTGTGACCAGCTCGGGAGTGAACGGCCGCGCCGCGCTCGGCATCTCCGCGCTGCCCGGCACGGTCGCGAACACCGTCTGGTACGCCTCGATCGGCCAGTCCCGCGTCACGTACGAGTAGCGGATCGGCATCCCGTGCACCCGCAGGTACGCCTCCACGTCCCAGTCGAGCGCGGCCCGCCACAGCCGCGGCGTCGCCCGTTCGATCAGCCGCAACGTGGCCCGTCCCGGCATCGGCAGCCACTCGCCCGGCTCGCCCCCGCCGTACGGCTCGGACGCCTTCGCGGTACGGCGGCGCAGCTCCACCAGCCACGTGCCGTCCTGCCTGGCGGTCGAGAAGTGCACGGCCAGCCGGTCCAGCCGGACGGCCGCGGGCAGCGTCGCCGAGTTGTTCACCACGATCAGGTCGCCCGGGTCCAGCAGCCCGGGAAGGTCGCGGAAGTGATGGTGGCTCGGCTCCAGGTCGCCGCGCGAGACCATCAGCCGTACCGCGTCCCTCGCCATGCCCCTCGCCTCGGGCGGTTCGTGGGCGGCCAGGCCGGGCGGCAGCGAGAAGTCCAGCTCGGCGGTCATTGCAGGCTCACCTTGCCGCCGGCCGGGCGGGAGCTGACGAGGTCGTACAGCGCGGCGGCCACCTTGGCCGGGTCCGTCGCGGCGGCGGCCTCCTCGGCGCCCACGGCGTCGGCGAGCATGCGGGTGTTCATCTCGCCCGGGTCCACCCACCAGACGCGCAGGGCGGGCTCCTCGGCGGACAGCACGTTGGAGAGCTGTTCGAGTGCGGCCTTGGTGGCGCCGTAGCCGCCCCAGCCCTCGTACGCGCCCGTGGCGGCGTCGGAGGTGATGTTCACGATCGCGCCCCCTGCCGCGCGGAGTGCGGGCAGCGTGGCCTGGATGAGGGCGAGCGGAGCGGTCACGTTCGTCTCCAGCACCACCCTGAACGCCTCCAGCGGGTAGCCCGCCAGCGGCGGCAGCGGCGTGACGCCCAGGTCGCTCGCGTTGTTGACCAGCAGGTCCAGCTCGGGTACGGCCTCGGCGAGCCGCCGTACGTGCTCTGGGTCGGTCACGTCGCCGGGGATCGCGGTGGCGCCCAGCTCGGCGGCGGCCCGCTCCAGGCCGGCCGCGCCGCGCGCGGTGAGCACGAGGTCCCAGCCGCCGGCCGCCAGTGTCCTGGCCAGGGCCAGGCCGAGTCCGCGGGACGCGCCGGTGATGAGTGCGGTGTTCGTCATGTCACCGACGGTAGGAACGCGGCGCGTCGCGGACATCGGGCTGCGGGCCCCTTCGGCCTGGGCACATCGTCCTAGGACCTTAGAGTGGGGCCCGTGGCCTCCGACCGAGACGAGATCCTGCAGGCGGTGAGCTCCGCGGTGCTCGCGGTCACCCGCCACCTGTCCGTGCGCGAGGTGCTGCAGGTCATCGTACGCTCGGCGCAGCGGCTGCTCGACGCCCGCTACGCGGCGCTCGGCGTGCCCGACGACGACGGTTCGTTCGCCGAGTTCGTCGCCGAGGGCCTCACCGACAAGCAGTGGGACGCGATCGGGCCGCTGCCCAGGCAGCACGGCATGCTCGGCGCGATGCTCCGCGACGGCACCCCGGTCCGGCTGCCCGACCTGCGCGACGACCCCAGGTTCGAGTGGTGGCCGAAGGCGCACCCGGTGATGCGCGACTTCCTCGGCGTGCCGATCCGCGACGGCGAACGGGTGCTGGGCATCATCTTCCTGGCCAACAAGCGCGCCGGCGGCGGTTTCACACAGGCCGACCAGGAGCTGCTCACGCTGTTCGCCGCGCACGCCGCCATCGCGCTGATCAACGCCAGGCTGTACGAGCGCGGGCGCGAGCTGGCCATGCTGGAGGAGCGCAACCGGGTGGCCAGAGAGCTGCATGACGCGGTCACCCAGAAGCTGTTCTCGCTCAGGCTCTCCGCGCAGGCCGCCGCCACCATGCTGGACCAGGCCCCCGGCAAGGTCCCCGACCAGGCCGTCGCGGAGCTCGAACGCGTCCAGCGGCTGGCCGGGGAGGCCCTGGCGGAGCTGCGGGCGGTGATCGTCGAGCTGCGCCCGGCCGAGCTCGACCGCCACGGGCTGGCCGAGACGCTGCGCAAGCACGTACGCATGCTCGACCGGCTGCATCCGGCCCTGGTGGCGTTCGAGTGCGGCGAGTTGCCGCCGCTCGACGCGGCGGTGGAGGTGGCGGTGCTGCGGGTGGCTCAGGAGGCGCTGCACAACGCGTTGCGGCACTCGGGCGCGGTCGCCGTCTCGGTGCGTCTGGCCTACGAGACGGGCACGTTGGAGCTGACCGTGCGCGACGACGGCAGCGGGTTCGAGCAGGCCGACTCGCGCGGGCTCGGGCTGGTGTCGATGCGTGACAGGGTGGAGTCCGTCGGGGGTGTCATGAGCGTGGAGTCCGTGCGCGGCGGCGGGACCACCGTGCGCGTGGAGGTGGGCGTGTGATCCGGGTGCTGATCGCCGACGATCATCCGGTGGTGCGGCAGGGGCTGCGTACGTTCCTCGACCTGCAGGACGACATCACCGTCGTCGGCGAGGCGGGCGACGGGGCGCAGGCCGTGGAGCTGGTCGCGGAGCTGGAGCCCGACGTGCTGCTGCTCGACCTGAAGATGCCGGTGCTCGACGGGCTCGGCGCGCTGGAGCGGTTGTCCGGCTCGGCGGCCAAGGTGGTCGTGCTGACCTCGGTGAGCGACCCGTCCGACGTGGCTCCCGCGATGCGGGCCGGGGCCGCCGGGTTCCTCTACAAGGACGTCGATCCGCCCGCGCTCGTCCAGGCCGTACGCGCCGTGCACGGCGGGCAGGTGCTGCTGGCCCCCGAGGCGGCGGGGGCGATGATGGCCACCTCGGCGAGCGGCGCCGCCCCCGCCCCGGTGCCGTTGACCGAGCGGGAGCGGGAGGTGCTCGCGCTGATCGCGTCGGGCCGGTCGAACAGGGAGATCGCGAGGAGCCTGGCCGTCGCGGAGAAGACGGTCAAGACCCACGTCTCCAACGTGCTGATGAAGCTGGGCGTGCAGGACCGTACCCAGGCCGCGCTGTACGCCGTACGTCACGGCCTGGGCTGACCTCCTCCGGCTGCGCTCAGGTGTCCTTCTTCTTGTTGGACTCCTCGCGGCTGGCGGGCGGGTCGTAGGTCTTCACCGGTGGCGGCGGCGTCCAGCTCCTGCCGGGGTTGCGGGGCGGGGTGACGATCGTCGTCCTGGCCGTCTTGAGCCAGTTGTAGCCCTTGATGCCCAGGCGTTCGAGCTCTTCCTCGTCCATGTTCTCCATGCCCTGGTCGACGTCGAACGACATCACGCCGACCTTGGCCGTGGCCGTGCCCTTGGTGCCCGGCTTTAGCGTGACCTGGAAGTTCAGCCAGTCGGTGTCGCCCTTCTCCAGCCGCAGCGGGCCCCAGCACCAGAACCAGCGGTCCTCCCAGGTGCACTTGGTGCCCTTGGGGCCGCCCCATCGCAGGGGGCGGCGGAGGGGAACGACGCGTTCTTCAGGCACGACCCCGTCCGGGAGCGGCCCGGCGAGGTGAAGGCCAGGCGCAGGCGGGCGGTCCTGGTCGCCGCCAGCCTCGTCGTCGCGCTGGTCCTGGCGGGCGGCGTCCTGTATCTGGGCCCCAGGGCGCTCGGCGACCGATCCTCGGGCAATGAGACGGCGGCCCAGGCGACCACCTCACTCACCCCCACGGCGACTGCCACGCCGCCCTCGACTCCGACTCCGACGCTCGCCCCGACGTCGAATCCGGGCCCGGCCTCGGCCGTCCCCACCGCCGTGCCGCCTCCCGCGCAGGTGCAGCAGGCGACGGTGCCGGTGCTGGGCAAGCAGGACGGTTCGTCGCTCAAGGGCCACACCAAGGGCGTCCAGACGCTGTCGGCCGTCCCGATGGGCGCCAAGACGTGGCTGGTCACCGGCGGCCAGGACGGCCGGGTACGCCTATGGGACCTGGCCGGGCACAAGTCACTGGCCACGATGAAGGGCCACAGCGAGGAGGTCTACGCCGTCGCCTCCATGATGAAGGGCAAGACCCCCGTGGCCGTCTCCGGCGGCTACGACGGCAGCGTCCGCCTGTGGAACCTCAAGACCCGCAAGGGCAAGGTGCTCGGCCGGCACGGCGACGCCGTCTACGCGGTCGCCCTCACGAAGGTCAAGGACAGGTACGTCGCGGTCACCGGCGACGCCGACGGCTACCTGAAGTTCTGGGACCTGGACAGGCGCAGGGCCACCGGCAGGACCATCCGCGCCCACCGCAAGCCGGTGAACTGGCTGCAGGCCACCCACCTCGGCGATCGCGCGGTGGCGGTCTCGGCGAGCGAGGACGAGACCCTGCGGCTGTGGGACATCTCCAAGCGCAAGCAGTACGGCAAGACGTACAAGGGGCACACGAAGGGCGTCTACTCGGTCGCCGTGTCGAAGGTGGCCGGGAAGACGGTCGTGGCCTCGGGCGGCAAAGACGGAAAGATCAGGATCTGGGATCCGAAGAACGGCAAGACCCTCGGCACCATGTCCGGCCACAAGAAGATCGTCTACTCGCTGTCCTTCGGCAGGATGAGCGACCGTAGCGTCCTGCTGTCGGGCGGCACCGACGGCACGGTACGGCTCTGGGACCCCGAGACCCGCAAGGCCCTCGGCAAGCCGGTCAAGGCCCACAAGAGCGGCGTGTACGCGGTCGGCATCGTCCCCGTGGACAAGGGCGTGGCTGTCGTCTCGGCGGGCAAGGACAAGCTGGTCAGACTGTGGAAGGCCGAGGACGCGGCCGCCACGGGCCCGTGAGGCTTCCTGCTAGGAGTTCCTGACCGGCTCGAAGATGGCGTGGTGGGCCGCCACGAGCGCGCGGCGTACCGCACGGTCCAGCTCGCGCAGCGCGGCGCCGCGGGCGGCGGCCTGGCCCGAGGTGAGGCCGCGCTCGTCGGCCAGGCGCAGGACCGCCGCCAGCCGCGTGGCCAGCGCGGAGACCCGGTGGGCGCGGCCGGGATAGCCGGGCGCCAGCTCCCCGCCGCGCTCCATCCGTTCTGGGCGGGTCTGCGCGGGGCCGTCGACGGACGCCAGGGTCTCGGTGGCCGAGCGCATCGCGTCGGACAGCTCACGTTCGGCCTCGGACAACGACGGCAGGTCATGGCGTACGGGCCCGGAGTCGTGCACGTCCAGGCGTACCCCGACATAGGACGACCCACGCCGGTCCGGCTGCGGCACCAGCCCGAGGTTGCGCTCGGCGAGCACGGCGATCGCGGCCTGACCGGCGTCGACCGCGGCCGAGTTGAACGACGGCGGCCCCGACAACCCCAGCGGGTCTCCGGGCGCGGGCAGGGCCAGTCGCAGCTCGCGCAGACCGTCGGAGCGGAGGTTTGCGAGGTATTTACGCAAGGGGACCTCGCCCGCGACGGCGGGTCCGCCGATGGCTTCCACGTGGTCAGCCGCCTCGTCGAGCCCCACGTGGCCGGACAGCCACGCGTTGCCCCAGGCGACCAGGGACGGACAGACAGGCGATTCAGGGCGCACCGATCCACGATAAGCGCTCGCCCTGCAATAGGTTTGTCCCGAGGGTGACTCCTAAGGAGGTATCGGGGATGGGTGGTCAGGTGCTGCGGCTCCAGGACGTCGCCGTCAGGCGCGACGGAGCGGCCCTGCTGCGCGGCATCGACTGGACGGTCAACGAGGACGAGCGGTGGGTCGTCATCGGTCCCAACGGTGCGGGCAAGACCACGTTGCTGCAGGTCGCGGCCACGTTGCTGTACCCGAGTGAGGGTCTGGTCGAGGTGCTGGGTGAGCGGCTGGGGCAGGCCGACGTGTTCGACCTGCGCCCCAGGATCGGGCTGGCGAGCGCCGCGCTGGCCGAGCGCATCCCGCCGGACGAGAAGGTCATCGACCTCGTCCTGACCGCCTCGTACGCGATCATGGGCCGCTGGACGGAGGAGTACGACTCCAACGACGTGACCAGGGCTGTCGAGCTGATCGACATGATGGGCGCGGCCCACCTGATCAGGCGGCGCTTCGGCACGCTGTCGGAGGGCGAGCGCAAACGCGTACAGATCGCCCGCGCGCTCATGCCCGACCCCGAGATGCTGCTGCTCGACGAGCCGGCGGCCGGGCTCGACCTGGGCGGCAGGGAAGACCTCGTGCGCCGGTTGTCGGTGCTGGCCGGCGACTACCGTGCGCCGACGCTGGTGCTGGTCACGCACCACGTGGAGGAGGTGCCCAGCGGGTTCACGCACGGGCTGCTGCTGCGGCACGGCTCGGCCGTGGCCCAGGGGCCGCTCGAACACGTCATGACCTCCGACAACCTCTCCCAGACGTTCGGCGTGCCGCTCTCGCTGGAACGCGGCGCGCAGGGCCGCTGGTACGCGCGCGCTCACTGATCGGCCCGCGCGCTCATTGGATCGCCATTTATGCCGTTAAAAGACGCCCAAAGGTAAAAGCAAATAGGATCCACGGAGTCGGTTCCCTCGGCTTCGGAGCGTCGCCATGTCCGTCGAGCAGCTCATCGTCGCCCTCGTCGTGGTCGCGGCGGTCGGCTTCGGGGTGGCCCGGACGATCCGCATCATCCCGCAGGCCACGGCCGCCATCATCGAACGCCTGGGCCGCTACCACCGCACGCTGACCCCCGGGCTGAACCTGGTGGTGCCCTTCATCGACCGCATCAAGGACCTGATCGACCTGCGCGAGCAGGTGGTGTCTTTCCCGCCGCAGCCGGTGATCACCTCCGACAACCTGGTGGTGTCCATCGACACCGTCATCTACTTCCAGGTCACCAACGCGAAGGCGGCCACGTACGAGATCGCGAACTTCCTCGTCGGCGTCGAGCAGCTCACCGTCACCACGCTGCGTAACGTGGTCGGCGGCATGGACCTGGAGCGCACGCTGACCTCCCGCGAGGACATCAACACCGCGCTGCGCGGCGTGCTGGACGAGGCGACCGGCAAGTGGGGCATCCGGGTCAACCGGGTCGAGCTGAAGGCCATCGACCCGCCCGCGTCCATCCAGGACTCGATGGAGAAGCAGATGCGCGCCGACCGTGACAAGCGCGCCGCCGTACTGGCCGCCGAGGGGCAGCGTCAGGCGTCGATCCTGGCCGCCGAGGGCGACAAGCAGGCGGCGGTGCTGCGGGCGCGCGGCGAGGCGGAGGCGGCCGTGCTGCGCGCCCAGGCGGACGCGGAGGCGCAGGCCATGCGGGCCAAGGGCCAGGCGGACGCGATCGGCATGGTGTTCAAGGCCATCCACGAAGGGCGGCCGGACCAGCAGCTTCTGGCCTACCAGTACCTGCAGACCCTGCCCGAGATCGCAAAAGGGGACGCCAATAAGATCTGGATCGTCCCATCCGAAATGGGCAAGGTCCTGGAAAGCCTGGGCGGCCTCTTCACACCCCCCAAGGACCGGGACACCCGGTGAGAAACCTGCTGAACGGACTGCCGCCGAAGCCTTGACCGGGCACGACAGCGGCGCGGCGGTCCGATCGGGAGGGGTTCGTGACGGGGTGGGAACTGGCCGTGGTCTGCGCCGCCGGGCTGGTGGCGGGCGCCATCAACGCGGTGGTGGGGTCGGGCTCGCTGATCACGTTCCCCACGCTGGTGGCGCTCGGCGTCGATCCCGTCACGGCGAACGTCTCCAACACGGTCGGCCTCGTACCGGGGTCCTTCACCGCCGCGTACGGCTACCGCGTCGAGCTTGCGGGCCAGCGTGAGCGCCTGATCCGGCTGGGTGCCGCCTCCGCGCTCGGGGCGCTGGCCGGCGGGATCCTGCTGCTGTTCCTGGACCCCGCCGTGTTCGAGGTGGTGGTCGTGGCGCTGATCGCGGTGGCCTGCGTCCTGGTGCTGGCGCAGCCCAGGCTCAACGGGTGGATGGCGGCGTTGCGCGAGGAGCCCCGTCAGAACGGGGGCGTGGCCCTGTGGCTGGGAGTGCTGGCCTCGGGCGTCTACGGCGGGTACTTCGGGGCCGCCCAGGGGGTGTTGCTGATCGGATTGCTCGGCATCTTCCTCGACGACGGCCTGCAACGGGTGAACGCGGCCAAGAACGTGCTCGCGCTGACCGTCAACGGGGTGGCGGCGGTGCTGTTCGCGCTGGTCGCGGACGTGGACTGGGCGGCCGTCGCGGGGGTGGCACTGGGGGCGATCGCCGGCGGGTTCGCGGGGGCCAGGCTGGGCAGGCGGATCCCGGCTCCCGTGCTGCGGGCGGTCATCGTGTGTGTGGGGATCACGGCGATTATCGCACTGGTGTACGGATAAGTCCTGATGGGTATAACCCTGGCATGAAAGGTGACCGGGTGGAGATCGTCATCGACGCGGGCGGCACGTCGCCCCGCACCTACGAGATCACGGCCACTCGCGCCGGCCGGCGGGTCGAGGTGGACACCCGCCGAGGGCTCGTGGAGGTGAGTGAGGTCACCCGCAGCGGCACGCCGGTGCGTACGGCCCGCTTCATGTCCAGCCGCATCCTCGCCCTGGTCGAGCACCCCGCAGACGAGGCGCCGCCCGCCCCTTCAGGGTGAGGTGCGGCAACTCCCCTCAGCGGAGATCAGCGGAAATCAGCGGAAGTCGGCCGCGTGGTCGAGCGCCCATTGGCGGAAGGTCAGCGCCGGGCGGCCGAGGAGGCGCTCGACGGTGTCCGTGGCCCGCTCCGGGTTCGTCACGAAGCTCTCCCAGGTCTTCAGCGCGGCGTCCACGAACGCCGGGTCTCCCCAGGCCGCCATGAGCTGCTCGCGGGCCTCCTCCGGCGGCTGGTCCTCCCAGCGCACCTCGCGTCCCGTGGCCTGGCCGATCACGCGGGCCTGCTCGGCCTGGGTCAGCTCGTCGGGGCCGGTGAGCGCGTACGCGGCTCCGTTGTGCCCCGCCGAGGTGAGGACGTGCACGGCCACCGCCGCGAGGTCCCTCTCGTGGATCAGCGCCCGCGACGCCGCCCCGTACGGCCACCGCACCACGCCCCGCCTGACCTGCTCCGCCCACCCCAGCGTGTTGGCCGCGAAGCCACCGGGCCGCAGGAACGTCCAGCCGAGCCCGGAGCGCCGGATGAGCCGCTCGATCTCCTGGTAGTGGGACGGCGCCCCGTCACCCTCGCCCACCGCCGCCGACAGGTACACCACCCGCCGCGCGTGCGCCGCGATCGCCGAGACGACCTCTCCGGCGTTCCCGGCGGAGAAGCCCGGCCACAGGAGGAACACGCTCTCCACATCCCTCAGCGCGGGCTCCAGAGTCTCGGGGACGTTCAGATCGCCTCGTACGGCCTCCACCCCCGCCTGGACCTGCTCGGGACGCCTGGCGAACGCCCGCACCGCCAGCCCCGCCCCGGCGAGCTGGGACACCACATGCCTGCCCACGTTGCCGGTCGCGCCGGTCACGAGAATGCTTCCCATGGCGTCGACCGTAGGACCTCAATCGAACTTCAGGTCAACCCCGGCCGCACCTGGATCGTGCCGTCCCGCCGGATCCGCGTCTCGAACACCGGCGCGGGAGCGGTCGCGGGCCCGTGCTTGACCGAGCCGTCGGCCAGCCGGAACGTACTGCTGTGCCACGGGCACACCACGCACGCCTCGCCGTCCTCCATGACGAGCCTGCCCTGGTGCAGCGGGCCCGCCAGGTGGGGGCACCGGTCGGCCAGCACGGTCACGCCGTCGCCCTGGCGCAGCACGAAGAGCTGGATGTAGCCGAGCCGCCGCGACACCGGCCGGCCCTCTGGCAGGTCCTTGAGCGCGCACAGGTCGTGCCAGCCCAGCGGCACCAGATGCGTGACCTGCGGCGCGTGGTTGGCTCCCGCGGCCTGCCGGTAGGCCAGGTGACCGCCGAGGTAAGCGCCCATCCCGCCGACGGCCAGGCCCGCGAACGACAACATCCGGCCGGGCCGCTCGTGCCCGCGTACGCGCGCCAGCAGGGAGGCGGCGAACAGGCCGAGCGCGGTCGTGTTCGCCAGCATGTGGACGAACCCCACCCGCTGCTGCTCGCGGTGCAGCGAGGACCAGTCGGTCAGCCCGGCCGCGGCCGTGGGCAGCGCGTTGACCAGGCCCGTGGCCAGCAGGAGGCGTGCGGCCCGCGGGTCGGCGTCGGCCAGGTCCAGCACGGCGGTGGACAACCAGCAACCCAGGCTGACCGTGGCCAGCGGCGGATGCATGGGCTCACCCAGGGGGACACCGTGCAGCAGGTCGCGGAGCCTGCCCCGGGGCAACCGCCGGCGTACGACCTTGGCCAGCTCTCTGATCGGCCGATCCATGGCCTTGGACTTCTCGAGCCGGTCGGCGATCGCGACCGGCCCGCCAAATCCCCTCAATTGCCGACGTCTCGCTCGTACTGTCTCTTTCACGACAAGTCACCTACCCCGGCCTAGAGGGGATCACTCGGACAGATGACCCCTGGCCACGGAGAGGTCCACCAGCTCCAGAGCGTACGCGCCGAGCGACGGCGAGCCCTCCTCGATGATCCGTACCTTCTCCCTGACCTGCGCGGCCGTCACCTTGAACAGCGGCCACGTGCCGCCCTCGGTGTGGTGGTTGGCCAGGATCGGCGCGAAGCGGTCGAGCGCCTTGGCGAACTGGGCCTCCGGCGTCTGCCTGGCCTCGAACTCGTCCCACAGCTCCCGCAGCCACGCCCCCTGCTCCGCGGGCAGCAGGCCGAAGATGCGATCGGCGGCGGCCCGCTCGGCGTCGGCCTGGCGCGCCACCTCCACCGGGTCGTAGATGAACGTGTCACCCGCGTCGATCTCCACCAGGTCGTGCACCAAGAGCATGGCCACCACCCGTTGGAGGTCGGTTCCGGGTGGGGCATGCTCTCCGAGGACCATCGCCAACATGCCGACGTACCAGGAGTGCTCAGCGGTGTTCTCCCGCCGTGAGCCGTCGATGAGATGGTTGCGGCGGATGATCCGCTTCAACTTGTCGATCTCGATGGCGAAGGCGATCTGGGCGTTCAGGCGGTCCTCTTCTGGCGCGATAGTCACGCGCGACACCCTAATGTGCGGTGATCACCCCGGTTGGTGAAATCGTGACCGGAACTCCGTTGAACACTGCGTTACCAGTTGGGGTTTCAACGGTGCCGTCGCCGCTCCCGGGGCCGCGAGGGGAGCGGGTCCCGGTGCGGGCCGTGGGCATGGGGAAGCCCCGGAGCCCCCGCGGTCTCCGGGGCTTGCACCCCAGGGAATGGCGTGAATTCCCTGGCTCGGTGGGTGGGCCGTCAGCCCATCTGGGGCAGTGCCACCTTCCTGCGAAGATCGGGCGGCTCCTCGAGGTCGGGTCTCAGCGGGACCCAGGATCGGCGGCCGTACAGGCGGTCGAGGCCGGGGGAGGTCGTCCCGGGGGCCTCGTCGCGCCTGACGATCTCCACGATCAGGAACTGGGCCCGGCGGTGGTGCCGGTAGACGTTCACGTTCCTGGCCCAGCAGGCGGCCGCGATCTCCTCCGCGTACGCCTCGAACTCCTCGGCGCTGATGCCGGCCCTGGCCAGGATCAGCGCCTTCTCGCCGGTGACCGTCGGCGTGATCCACAAGATCAGCGGGATGCGTCCTGACCTGGTGTGCATGGTGGTCTCCAGGCAGACCCGCTGCAGGCGGTGCCGGGAGACCACGCACCAGAAGTGGGCGGCGATCCAGTTGCGGCCGACCCTGGTGGCGGCGGGCACCGAGACGGCGCTGGTCAGCAGGACGAACGGGAGCCACCGACCTTCGTGCGCACCGCTCAGCAGGGCCAGCGTGAACCCGGCGGGCACGGCGAGCAGGAGCAGTTCGGTACGCGCCCGCCAGAGCCTGACCAGCGCCCCGCCACCGCGGACGGCGGGCAGGTCCTCGTTGGCCGGGTAGATCTGGTTGCGTGGGTTCCTCGGCACGTCAGGACACCTCCTCGCTCACCCTGCGTGGCGCGCGGAGCTGGTCGAACCGCGGGTCTCGGTAGCGACGGGAGCCGAAGCCCGTCTTCGTCACCGTCCAGCCCACGCGGTAGGCGAACTCGTCCGGTTCCACGCAGATTTCGTAATCGGCGGAGGCGATGAGTTCCTGGATCCAGGACTTGATTCGGCTGAGTCCCTTGGTACCTTGTGTGTACACAGAAGACCCCTTTCGCGGCAATTTAGAGGTGGCTTCTTTGGCCGGTCCGACGGCTGATGGCCGGTCTCGCCGCAGGGTGGCAGCCCATATGCGGCGAACTGGCGGTCAGCCTCGGTCCGGCTTTTCACGCGCTCGAATGAGCGGATTCGCGCTGTTTTCCTCAGGCGATGACGGTGTCCTTCCGGCAAGTGGCCTCCCTGGGTTGGATGTTCGTTTCCGGGACGGCGACGTTGCCGGGGACGCGCTCTTCGACTGGGCGCGCGATCATGGGCGGAAGGCCCGAAGTGTACGGCCGTGTCGTCATCTCCGGCCTCCTCACCTCTCGGTAACCCTCCTGCTTCCGATCGTGCCCCTTGGCGATCCATGCTGCAATACTTCAAGCAAGGGAAGATTTAAGTTTCTTCGCCGGTTGCCATGCAACTTGCACGAAAACTGTCGGCGCGTGATGGGGAGCCTGTCCGGTTCCGAGACTCTTCGCGTAGGTCGTCCTTGCTCCTGCGCTCTTCGCGTGAAAGCCTTCGAGCAAGGCTGTGCGGCACAACGCATGCAACTTGCAGTGTAAGATTGGACGAACGGCCCAGAAAGCTGGGGTCCAAACGAACCCTTACGGCTACACCTTCATTCCCGAGAAGGAGAGTGGACGGTGCCAACGCAGCAGGGCAGTCCAACAGTACGGCGGCTTCGGCTGGGTCAGGAGCTGCGTTTCCTCCGGGAGCGGCGCAAGCTCACGGGGGCCAAGGCGGCCACGGCGCTCGGCTGGTCCCCGAGCAAGGTCAGCCGGATCGAGGCGGCCAAGACCATGCCCAGCACCGATGACATCAAGGCGCTGGCCAAGCTCTACCGCGTCGACGGGGAGAAGCTTGACGAGCTCTTCGGTTTCCTGCGGGATGCGGCGCAGCGGGGGTGGTGGGAGGATTATGAGGACTCCCTGCCCGAGGAGTACACAAGATTCCTCGGGCTGGAGGCTGAGGCGACATTCCAGCGCAACTGGGAACCCCAGGTGGTGCCTGGCCTGCTACAGACCGAGGATTACGCCAGAGAGGTGATCCTGGCCACTCGGGGCATCGCGCGCATCACGCACAGCGGTGTCAGGAGCCGGGTCGAGGCCCGGCTCGACCGGCAGGAGCGTGTGCTGCACAGGGCCGAGCCCTGCGCTCTCACCGTGGTGCTCGACGAGTCGGCCCTGATGCGCCGCTTCGGTGAGCCGTCGGTGATGCGGGAGCAGATGGAGCATCTCCTGGAGATCTCCGATCTGCCGCACGTGAGTGTCCGGGTTCTCACTCTAGAGTCACTTCATCCGGTTAACACCGGTGCGTTTATTCACCTGAAGTTCTCCGCCTTTGATGATGTTGTGTACCTAGAACAGTTGTATACTGCTCACTTCGTCGAAGATCTCGAACGGGTGGCCGGATACGAAACGGCCTTCGATCACATCCGGTCGGAGGCTCTGGACGAGGACGAGTCGCGTGTTCTCATCCAGCGAAAAGCCATGCTGTGGCGACGCTGAGCGACGAAAACCTCAGAAAGGGGCAATGGTGCCCCTTTACGCTTTTGGGGAGAAAATGTACAACCACACCAAGACGGCAGCCTGGCGGAAGAGCACCTTCTGCAACGGCGCGGCGACATGCGTCGAGGTTGCCCCCCTGGCCGACGGCAACGTCGCCTTGCGGGACAGTAAGGTGCAGGACGGTCCCGTCCTCGTCTTCACGCCGGAGGAGTGGGCCGCCTTCACGGCCGGGGTCCGTAGTGGCGAGTTCGATCAGGCCGCGCTCGTGGCCGGAGCATAGATGAACGGCCCTGGCGAGTTGCTGGCACAACCTTTCAGGGCCGTTCGCATGGAGGCATGGCGAACCTCCGGATTTTCCAGCTCTCCCCGCAGGATCGAGCACGGAATACCCGCACATCATGGCACACTCGCCACCATGTTGATCAACGTGTCGGCGGCCTTTCGCGTGCGCATTCGACCGGTTTTCGCGAAGGATTTTCTATTCACGGCCGCATGAGCTGAAAACGTTGTATGTCATCTCCCCAGATCGTAGGAAGAATCACGGCCCGCGCCCTTCGTGAGAGGCGCGGGCCGTCTCTCGTGTCCCGGCGGTCGACGGGACAGGGGCCGGGTCAGGTCAGGCCCAGGCCGCGGGCCACGCCCTGGCCGAGGTCCTTGTGGATGTTGTCCCAGTACTCCACGACCCTCTTCTTCATGTCCGCCGTGACCTCGGGAGCCGAGGCGTGGCCGACGATGTTGCCCACCAGGTGCTCGCGGTCGGTCTCGGACAGCACGTTCTCCCAGAGGGCGCGCGGCTGGCCGTAGTCGTCGTCCTCGGCGTGCAGGACGTACGCCGAGCGGATGATCTCGCCCGTGACGTCGTAGTTCTCACCCTCGTACAGAGAGGGAGCGGCGACAGGACCACCGGCGGAGTTGGGGGCGTACACCGGGTCCTGCGGGTTGCGGTAGGCCATCGGGCCGTCGGCGTTGTAGGAGTGGACCGCGTTGCGCGGCTGGTTGATCGGGAGCTGCAGGTAGTTGGGCCCGATCCGGTAGCGGTGGGCGTCGGGGTAGGAGAACAGGCGGCCCTGGAGCATCTTGTCGGGGGAGGCGCCGATGCCGGGCACCAGGTTCGACGGCTCGAAGCCCGCCTGCTCCACCTCGGCGAAATAGTTGTCGGGGTTCCGGTCGAGGGTGAACCTGCCGATCGTGATCTCCGGGTAGTCGCTGTGCGGCCACACCTTGGTCAGGTCGAACGGGTTGAACCGGTAGCCTGCCGCGGCCTCGAACGGCATGATCTGCACGTTGACCGTCCACGATGGGTGGTCGCCGCGCCTGATCGCGTCGTACAGGTCGCGGGTGTGGTGGTCGGGGTCGGCCGACTGCAGGGCGGCGGCTTCGGCGGTGGTCAGGTTGCGGATGCCCTGCTCGGTCTTGAAGTGGTACTTGACCCAGTACCTTTCGCCCGCCGCGTTGTACCAGAGGAACGTGTGCGAGCCGAACCCGTGCATGTGCCGCCACGTGGCCGGGGTGCCCCGGTCGGTCATCAGGAACGTGACCTGGTGCGCGGACTCGGGCGACAGCGTCCAGAAGTCCCACTGCATGTTGTGGTCGCGCAGATGGTTGTCGGCGCGGCGCTTCTGGCTGTGGATGAAGTCGGAGAACTTCTGCGGGTCGCGGATGAAGAAGATCGGCGTGTTGTTGCCGACGATGTCGTAGTTGCCGTCCTCGGTGTAGAACCTGATCGCGAAGCCGCGCGGGTCGCGGGCGGTGTCGGCGCTGCCCAGCTCGCCGGCGACGGTCGAGAAGCGCAGGAAGAGCGGCGTCTCCGTGCCCTTCCGGAACAGCTTGGCCTTGGTGAACTGGCTGACGTCCTCGGTGATCCGCAGTACGCCGTGGGCGCCCCCGCCCTTGGCGTGCACCACCCGCTCCGGCACCCGTTCCCTGTTGAAGTGGGCCATCTTCTGGATCAGGTAGTGGTCCTGCAGGAGCAGCGGGCCATTCGGGCCGACGGAGAGCGAGTGGTCGTCGCTCGGAGCGGGGATGCCCGCGTCGTCGGTCGTTACGGGCCTGGTCGTCATGGCACGGTCCTCCGAATGATCATTTGTGGTGCGGGCAGGCGCCCATGACGACCAACTTACGTCCTTAACTTGAATGACTCAAGTTAAGGAGTCACTCAGGTTTAGAGGGCAGCGGGTGCGCGGCGGACCAGGAAGATCGAGCAGAGGCCCGCGACCACCGCCAGGCCCGCCATCGCGATCGACGTCGTCAGCGGGGCCGACGCCGAGGAGGCGGCGCTCTGGTCGAGGGTGATGAACAGCGTGCCCACCGTGGAGACGCCGATGACCTGACCGAGCTGCATCACGGTGAGCAGCGCGCCGCTGGCGTCGGCCGCGTACGCGCCGTCCACCCGCTCGGTCGCCAGGTTGGTCACCGCGACCTGCACGCCCAGGCCCGCGCCGACGAGGGCGCTCATGACCGCGTACGGCACCCCGCCGCCGGCGGCCAGCCCGAGGCCGAGGTAGGCCGGTGCCGCCACCACGTAGCCGAAGGGCACCAGCGAGCGCTGCAACCGCGGCGGCAGGCGCGGCCAGGCGAGCCCGACCACGCCGAAGGCGAGCGCGCACGGCACCATCATCAGGCCGGAGGCCAGCGGCGTCAGGTGCAGGTCGCCCTGTAGGTGCAGGGCCGAGGTGAACAGGAACGCGCCCCACGTGGCCGGGCCGAACAGCAGGATCGCCAGCCCCGGCCGCATGCCGGGCGCGCGCAGCACCTGGGCGTCGACCAGCGGACGCCCGCCCCGGGAGGTCACCCACCGCTCGACGCGGACGAACGTGACGAACATCACCACGCTCAGCCCCATCGAGACCCAGCCCCACAGCGGCCAGCCCAGCTCGCGCCCGAGCACCAGCGGCACCACGAAGAGCAGCACGGCCGCCGACAGGGTCACCAGACCCCACGGGTCGAGCCCGGTACGCCCGCCGCCCGAGTCGGCGGGCAGCACCCGGAGCCCGGCCACCAGCAGCAGCGCCCCGATCGGCACCAGCACCAGGAACACGATCCGCCAGCCCAGCCCCAGGCCCAGCAGGATCCCGCCGAGCGCCTGGCCGACCACGATGCCTCCACTGATCATCAACGACCACAGCCCGATCGCCCGCCCGCGGGCCGCGCCCTGGTAGTTGCGCTGGATCAGCGTCAGCACCTGGGGCATCATCATGGCGGCCCCGGCGCCCTGCAACAGCCTGGCGGCCACCAGCCAGCCGGTCGTGGGCGCCAGCCCCGCGGCGAGCGTGGTGACGGTGAAGACCGCCAGGCCGCCCAGAAACGCGGTGCGATAGCCGAACAGGTCGCCGACCCTGGCTCCAGTGATCAGAAGCACGGCGTAGACAATGGTGTAGCCCGCCACGATCATCTGCAGCCCGGCGCCGGAGGAGCCCAGGTCGGACTCGATGGTCGGGGTGGCCACGTTGACGATGTTGACGTTCAGGATCGCCAGGAACTGCCCGATGAGGATGATCGCCAGGAGCAGGCCGCTGGACTTGGGGGTTTCCCGCGGCTGGGTGCCCGCGGGAGGGATGAAGGCGGCGGTTTGCGACATGCTCAGCAGTCTGCCGGGCCTCCAGTACCAGTAACGAGAGCCCCTTTATACTGGTATTGACGGTAACTGACTAAATTCAGTTACTTCCCCCATAGTGGAGTTGTGAGGGTGGCTGAGGAAAGACGTACGGATCTGTCGGCCTTCCTGCGCTCCCGTCGCGAGCGGATCACGCCGGAGATGGTCGACCTCGCGCCGGGGCCGCGCAGGCGTACCCCGGGGCTGCGCCGCGAGGAGGTGGCCCAGCTCGCCGGCGTGGGCGTGACCTGGTACACGTGGCTGGAGCAGGGGCGCCCGATCAACGCCAGCTCGCAGGTGCTCGACGCGATCGCGCGCACGCTCAGGCTCGACAGCGCCGAACGCCACCACCTCTACCGGCTGGCCGGGCAGGTGGCCGACCCCATGCCGGTCGACTCGGGCCAGGTGACGCCCGAGATGCAGGAGATCCTCGACCGGCTCGGCGACATACCCGCCTGCGTCACCAACAGCCGGTCCGACACCCTGGCCTGGAACGACGCGTACGCCACCCTGTTCCCCGAACTGGTCGCCGCCGCCGAGGGGGAGCGCAACTCCCTCTGGCAGGCGTGCGTCAATCCCGCGCCCACGACGCTGCTGCTCGACCGCGAGGGGGAGCTGGCGCGGGCCGTGGCGGTGTTCAGGGGCGCCTACACCCGGCACGCCGACGACCCCTGCTGGCAGGACTTCGTCCGCCGGCTCTGCGCCGAGAGCGCCGAGTTCGCCCGGCTGTGGGCGCGGCAGGACGTGGCGGAGCCGGGGCCGCGGGTCAAGGAGTACAAGCACGTCAAGCACGGGATTCTGCGCTTCAGCACGACCAGCCTCACGGCGCTGCCCGAGCTCCGGATGATCGTCTACACGCCGATGGACGACGAGACCCGTAGGGCTATGTCCAAACTCAGGGGAACTGCACGGTAATACGCCTCCATGGCATGCTCGATCCTTGAAAGTCAGGTTCGAGCAGAAGTGGCGGTAGATGAGACTCCCCCGTGCCCTCCCGGTGGTCGCTGTGGTCGCGTCGCTGGCGGCGTGCTCCCCTGCGCCGGAGCGGGAGCCGCTGCGCCGGCCGGTCGCGTCCTCGACGGCCGACGCGCGTACCGAGCAGCCGACCCCGGAGCCGTCGCCGACTCCGGAGCGCAAGCCGTTCACCATCGCCTTCGGCGGTGACGTGCACTTCGAGGGGATCCTGCGCCCGCGGCTGGCCGATCCGCGCACGGCGCTGGGACCGATCGCGAGCGTGCTGCGCAAGGCCGACTTATCGATGGTGAACCTGGAGACCGCGATCACCACCGCGGGGACGCCGGCGCCGGGCAAGCAGTACACGTTCAGGGCGCCGGCCAGCGCGCTCACCGCGCTGAAGGGCGCGGGGGTGGACGTCGCCTCCATGGCCAACAACCACGGCATGGACTACATGGAGAGCGGGCTGGCCGACTCGCTGGCGGCGGTCAAGCGCAGCAAGTTCCCCGTGGTGGGGATCGGGGAGGACGCGGCGCAGGCGTACCGGCCCTTCCGCAGGACGGTGAACGGCAACCGGGTGGCGATCATCGGGGCCACCCAGGTGCTGGACGCCGAGTTCATCCAGTCGTGGACGGCCACGGCGGACCAGGGCGGCCTGGCCTCGGCCAAGAACGAGGCGGCGCTGCTGCGGGCCGTACGGCAGGCGCGCAAGAACTCCGACACCGTCATCGTCCACCTCCACTGGGGCACCGAGATGCAGAAGTGCCCTAACGAGGCGCAGCGCTCGCTGGCCCCCAAGCTGGTCGAGGCGGGCGCCGACGTCGTGGTCGGCGGGCACGCGCACATCCTGCTCGGCTCGGGCTACCTGGACGACGCCTACGTCAACTACGGCCTGGGCAACTTCGTCTTCTACAACTCCAACCCGGCCACCACCGGCAGGACCGGCGTCCTGACGCTGACCATCAACGGGCGGAAGGTTCTCAAGGACACCTGGACTCCGGCCACCATCCAAGGGGGTATCCCGATACCGATGACGGGGTCGGCCAAGACCAGCGCCGTGACGGACTGGAAGGCACTGCGCTCCTGCACGGGGCTGGCCGCGCGACCCTGATCGATCCAGTCTACTGGACAGATCGTCCAATAGGAGGTCGTGATGCGGTGGGTCGAGTCCGGTGACGTGCGGCTGGCGGTCTTCGAGGAGGGGGAGCCGGGCAGGCCGGTCGTGCTGCTCCTGCCCGGCCACCCGGACACCCGCCGTGCCTGGGACGAGGTCGCGGCGCTCCTGCGTGACCGTTTCCGCGTCGTGCGTTACGACGTACGCGGGGCGGGGGCGTCGACGGCCCCGCGCGACCGGCGCGACCACGGCTTCGACCGGCTGGTCGCCGACCTCGGCGCGGTGATCGACGCGAGCGGCGCTGCCCGTGTCCACCTGGTCGGGCGCGGCTGGGGCTCGCCGCAGGGGTGGGAGGCGCTGGCACGGGCGGGGATCCGGGACCGGCTTGCCTCGTTCACCGGTCTGGGCGGGCCGGGGCTGCGGCAGGCGGGCGGCTTCACGCGGCACGGGCGGTGGCGCGACCTGTGGCTCAACCGGCGGAACACACTCGGCACGCTCGGCGACCCGGGCCTCGATCCGCGCGTGCCCGACGTGCCCGTGCAACTCGTCGCGGCCACCCGCACCCCTGCGCTGCTGGAGGTCGTGGGACGCTGGATTCCCAGGCTCCGGCGGCGCACGATCGCGGCCGGGCACTGGGCGCACCGCAGCTACCCCGAGGCCGTGGCCGGCGTGATCGCCGAGTTCGTGGACCACGTGGAGGGCGCGGCGGCGTGCCGGGCGCGGGCCGAGGGCGCGTTCGGCGGCCGGCTGGTGGTGGTCACCGGCGCGGGGTCCGGGATCGGGCTGGCGACGGCGCGGGCGTTCGCGGCGCACGGGGCGGAAGTGGTCTGCGCGGACATCGACGGGGACGCGGCGAGTCGGGCGGCCGACGCCATTGGCAAAGATCTTCACGGTACGGCCCACGCGGCGCGGGTCGATGTGGCGAACGCCGATCAGATGGAGGACTTCGCGCGAAATATCATCTCCGAATATGGCGTGCCGGACATTGTGGTGAACAATGCCGGGATAGCGATCGTTGGAGCGTTCTTCGGTCACACGCTCGACGACTGGCGCAGGACCATCGACGTCAATCTGTGGGGCGTCGTCCACGGGTGCCGTCTGTTCGGTGCGGCCATGGTCGAGCGCGGGGAGGGCGGGCACATCGTCAACGTCGCCTCCGTGGCCGCGTTCGTGCCGTCCCGGCCGTTGCCGGCGTACTCGACCGCCAAGGCCGCCGTGAAGATGCTCAGCGACTGTCTCAGGGCCGAGCTGGCCGGTCAGGGCATCGGGGTCACCGTGGTCTGCCCGGGGTTCGTCTCCACGGGGATCGCGCGCAACGCCACGTACATTGGTGATGGCGCGGGTGGCGGTATGCGTGAGGGGGCCGTACGCGGGCTCGCGCGGCGCGGTTACCCGCCCGAGCGGGTGGCCGCGCACATTCTTCGCGCGGTGTGGAGAAATCAGCCGGTCGTTCCGGTGAACTTGGAGGGGAAAATCGGGTATGCCCTGTCGCGGATTTCGCCCCGAGCGATGCGCGGGCTGGCCCGATTGAGCGCGCTCGCGGGAAATCCGAGAAGTGGAGGGTAATGAACGCCCAAACGGGAGAAGATGAATCCGTGTCCACGCCGCAAATCGACGACGAGTGCGTCCACCCCAAAGCCCTCAGGCGGCAGCCCGCACAACGCCGCAGCGCCAGGCGCGTCGAGCGGATGCTCGACGCGTGCGCCGAACTGCTCGACGAGAGCGGATACGAGACCCTGTCCACCACGCGCATAGCCGAGCGGGCGGACGTCGCGATCGGCTCGGTCTACCAGTTCTTCCCCGACAAGCGGGCCATCACGCAGGAGCTCACCCGGCGCAACGTCGAGGAGTTCGTCCGCAGGGTCGACCGCCGGTTCCTGGAGGAGGACTACCGCGGCTGGTGGGAGGCCGTCGACGCGATCATCGACATCTACGTCGACATGCACAGGACCGTCGCCGGCTTCAAGAGCCTGCACTTCGGCGACGTCGTCGACCTCAACCTCCTCGACTCCGACTCCGACAACAACACGGTGATCGCGGGTCGGCTGCGCGGGCTGTTCCTGACGGAGTTCGGGCTGGCCGACAGCTCCACGCTCGACCTCGCCGTGCTGGTGGCCGTGGAGGCGGGCGACGCGGTGCTGAAGCTGGCCTTTCGCCGCGACCCCGGCGGCGAGCCCGAGATCATCGACGCGGCCAAACACCTGATCAGGGGCTTCCTGTCCCGCCAGCTCAAGTCGTGGTCGCCGAGGTGAGCCTCATTCGTAGAGTGCCACGGTCGGGGTGCCGGGGCGGCGGTCGTACTCGGGGGCGTCGGCCCACACCCTGACCCGTACGGTCAGCATGCCGTCGGCGGCCGGCGGGTGTGCGGAACCGTGAGGGTGACCTTCTTGGCCTCCGGCCAGGCGACGCTCTTCGAGGTGATCAGCCGGCGCTCAGCGTCGTTCGTGAGAGCGCGACGGACGTCGGTGCGGGCCCCACGAACGTGGGCGGAGTCCACGCGTAGACCTCGAACCGCCACGTCTGCGAGGTCTCCTGACCCGCGTCGGCGGGCGCGTCCGGCCGTTTGACGGTGAATATCACGCGCTCGGTGTCCGCGGGCAGGGTACGGCGTGCCGCACATGCCGAGTTCCCGCGCCGAGAAGGCGTCTACGACAGACACCCCTCAGCATGAAGCCGCCCCTCCCGAGTCGGGGCGCTTTCTAGGGGTCGTTGCAACACGGTGATCAGCCACTGGCTGCAGTCAGCATAACGAGCGCCTGGGTTTCCGAGTTACCTCCTGTTGCGGAACGCGGAAACCCAGCGCCCTGCACCAGGGAGATCGGCCGGCGTGGGCAGCACCAAGTCAACAGGGATATCATCCCCGGCCTAGAAGCGTTCTGCGTGCTCGCCCACCCACTGAGTGAACGTACGCGCTGGATGGCCGGTCACCCGTTCGACAGTGTCGTCTACAGTCGTGGAGGAGTCGCTGGGCGCGGCATACCAGCCGACGACATACTCGGCGTCTGCCTGAGACACACCGGTGGCCATCAGCCTGTCGACGGCCTGTTCGTGCGTGATCGGCTCGAAGGCGATGTCGCGGCGGATCGCCCGGGACAAAATCGCGATCCGCTCACGCGGGGTCAGCGATTCGGGTCCGGTGAGGTTGTAGGAACGCCCCGCATGGCCATCGTCGAGCAGCGCGACGGCCGCCACGGCCGCGATGTCGGCCTCATGCACCAGCGCACTGGGAAGGTTGTACGGCTCCCGGACCACCCCCTCAGCTCGAATCGATTCGGCCCAGGCCAACGTGTTGCACATGAACTCTTGTGCTTCCAGACGTGTCCATTCCACGCCCGAGTCCGCAACGGCCTGCTCGACCGGCCCCACCCAGCCACCCCATAGCACGGTGATGCGCCGAACACCTGCGGCGACCGCCCGCTGGACCAACTCGGGCCCGACCTCTGCGAGCCCTGCCGTCACCGTGATATGCAGCCGGTTGACGTCATCGAGTGCGGCGTCCAACCTCTCCGGTGCCGTGTGCGTGCCGGTCACCAATTCCACCTCGGCCGGAAACCTTCCCGCAGCCGCAGCCGGATCCCGCGTCAGCGCCCGAACGCGCTCTCCTCGGCGGACAAGCTCTGCCACAACGTGCCGGCCGGTGTTCCCGGTGGCACCCGTCACCAATGTCGTCACAATCGAGCTCCTTTCGTCACGGATGACCCTAGAAACTCAACTGCGCTTGAGGTCAACAAACCCGCCCAACTCCCTGGTCAGGCGCAGGCCGCCAGGAGTCCCGCGAGGCGCTCGACCGGAGTATCCCAACCGAGCGCCTTCCGAGGCATGGTGTTCAACTCGGCGGCGACGGCGTCGAGGTCCTTGCGCGTGTGAACCGACAAATCGGTGCCCTTTGGGGAAGTACTGGCGCAGCAGGCCGTTGGTGTTCTCGTTGGAGCCTCGCTGCCATGGGCTGGCCGGATCGCAGAAAGTAGAGGGGTACGTCAGCGGCGACGGAGAACTCGTGGTGGCGTTCCATCTCGCTACCCTTATCCCAGGTCAGGGAGCGCTTGAGATGGGCTGGCAGCGTGGCCAAGATGACGCCGTAGTCGCCGGAGACCCACACGCCCTCGAACAGGAACGGGCGCGGGCGGTCGGGCATCTACCTCTGCCGCGACGTCGGCCAAGGATCGGATGGCCAGTTGCGGCGCGCGCTCTACTCTGCCGTCGTCTCGTCGGCGGCCTGGTCGCGCTCCTCGTCGGCGCCGCCGGCGGGCTTGCCGTACGTCTCAGCCCAGCTCACAGCGTCACCTCCGGCACGGTGTCGGGGTTGACGAATCGCGCCTCGAGAGAGAGCCCACCATCTCCGTGGACGGAACCACCCGCCCCGCCTCTCTCTCCGGTGACCTTCACCCGTACGACGCGGGCGGGAGGAGAGAAGGTTGCTCGGCGGGGTCAGTTCTCGCTCTGCGGGTCGCCGGGCCAGGCCGGGACCTCACGGGACAGACGCTTGGTGTACTCGCGCTCTCCGAGCGCGGTCGCGGGCCCCTGCTGCAGACCTGGCGTGGCGGGCGTGCGGAAGCACGGGGCCGGGAACGAGACCGGACGCGCGTCCCTGGCCTCGCGTACGTCGAGGCGGGCCTCCAGCGCCCGCAGATTGCGCTCGGCCACGTCGATGGCCTCCAGACGGGCCGACATGTAACCGGCCACCCCGGGAATGACGGCCGACAACACCACAGCACAGGCCAGCGTGAAGGTCAGCTGCTTGGACATGCCCATCACAGTCCCTTCGCTCGCGTGGCGGCAAAGCGACTGATATATGCCCGCCGACCTGCACGGACACGCGCAGCGTGAGCAGGATTGGACAAGACGTTACCGAATTTGCACGGGACCGGCGATGCGGATTGACCGGGCAAACGGCCGGGTGGCTCGGTAGTCTCGCGGTGTGGCGCATGTGACCCGTGAGCACCTTGATCGTCTGCTTGAGCAGGCACTGCTGGCCGACGACCACAGTTCCCTGGCCAGTCGGCTGTACGACGTCGCGCTCGACTATTCGTCCGGCGACGTCTCCAGGGCATCCATCCTGGTCCTCGCCGCCGAGGAATGGCGAGCGGCCGGACAGCCCGCGCGCGCGATGGAGTGTTTCCAGCGCGCGGTCGAGGACGGCGGCGACGCGGGCTTCGATCCGCGTGCCGGCATCGCCGACACGCTCTTCGAGCTCGACCGGCCGGACGAGGCGAGGGAGGTCATCGAGACCATACGCGCGGAGGGCAACGTCTCCACGGCGACGGCTCACACGATCGCCGAGACGCTGGTGGCCTACGGCGATCTCCAAGGGGGGCTCGAATGGGCCACCCAGGCCGTCCTCAGGTGTGACGAGAACGACCCGGAGCAGGTGGCGCTGTTGCGTACCCGCTATCGCATCAGGGTCGATCTCGGGCTCCCCGAGGACGAGCTCGACGAGCTCGTCCCCTGAGACCGCGCGTACGGACGCCCGCCGGTGTGGTCACCGGCACGGCTCGCTGTGGCGTGCCCGAAATCGGGCGGGCTCCGAGCGGGCCGGTCTGGGCGGGCAGGTACGCGCGGGCGGGTCCGGAGGGGCCGCGGCCGGGCGACCGCGACCCCTCCGGCTATGGGACGCCGGGCGCGGCAGGCACGACCCGCGCCCGGACGAGGTGGCTCATCTCACAACCCGACGACTCCGGAGAGAGCGGGCCCGCCGGGAACGGCTCCGCTCGCGCGGAGCGGTCGGCTCACCGCGGCTCGCTCGTCAGGAGCGGGTGGGTCACTTCAGGCCGAGCTGCTGCGCCAGGCCGGTGAAGCCGGACACCACGAGCTCGCCACCCGGCAGCATCGAGGTGCCCTCGACGCTCTCCACGGCCTTCGGCAGCAGCTCGCCGATGACGTCCGCGCCGACCTCGCGCACCGGCTGCTTCAGGTCCAGCGGCGACTGGATCCCGGTGCCCGCGATGCGGTTCTGATGGGTGGCCTGGCCGAGCGACAGCTCGGCGGGCAGATTGGCGAGCTGCGGCTCCTGGGGCAGTGCGGGCAGTGCGGGCAGCTCGGGCAGCGACGGCAGCGCGGGCACGCCGGCCATCGTCGACAGGTCCTTCATCCCGAGAGGTCCCGGCACCATGGGGAACAGCGCCGGCGACGCCGAGGTCAGCGAGGGCATGCCCCACGTGGCCGCGACGCCGCCCAGGTCCGCCACGCCCAGCACCTCCTTGCCCGTGGCCAGGCCGGTCAGGCCGAGATGCCTGGCCAGGTCTCCGGCGGCCATGGCCAGCTTGTTGCTCTCCTTGGTGACCATCCGGCCGCTGCCGGGGCCTCCATCGTTCACGCGCAGCTTCGCGTGCTCGTCGCAGTACGAGGCGATGGCGGTGGGCGACAGCAGCGAGGGTTCGGTGCCGGGGCAGGACTGGGCCGTTGTGGGACCTGTGGACAGCCAGCAAACACCCGCGGTCAGAGCGGCCACCGCGATCATGCTTCGGATCTTCTGGAATGACACCGCACGTTCCCCTGATCGATTTCGGTGATCTGACGAACGCCGAACGTAGTCATAGTTCCGGGCAGGGGAAGGCGGCTTGTCCGAAGAGTGGGGCGAACCTTACCGAACGCGCGGCCCGATGACCCTGCCATGACACGCCGCCGTCGCACACCGCCGCCATGTTCCCTCCCGAGACACGGGAGCCCGGAGATCGTGGTGATCTCCGGGCTCTGCGGTCGAGGGCGCGGGCGGGTCAGGCCCCGCGTTGGACGAGCAACTCGTCGTCGCCCAGCTCGACCTTGACCTTGTCGCCGTCGACGACCTCGCCCGACAACACCGCCTTGGCCAGCTTGTCGCCGATGGCCGACTGGACCAGGCGGCGCAGCGGGCGGGCGCCGTAGAGCGGGTCGTAGCCGGTCAGGGCCAGCCACTCGCGGGCCGCCGGCGTGACCTCCAGCGTCAGCCTGCGGTCGGCCAGGCGCCGCGCCAGGCGTTCGACCTGGAGGTCGACGATCTGGGCCAGCTCCTCGGAGCCGAGCGCGTCGAAGAGGATCACGTCGTCGAGCCGGTTGAGGAACTCCGGCTTGAACGAGCTCCGCACCGCCCCCATGACCGCCTCGCGTTTGGCGCCGTTCTCCAGCTTGGGATCGACGAGGAACTGCGAGCCGATGTTGGAGGTGAGGATCAGGATCGTGTTGCGGAAGTCGACCGTGCGGCCCTGGCCGTCGGTCAGCCGCCCGTCGTCGAGCACCTGCAGCAGGATGTCGAACACCTCGGGATGGGCCTTCTCGACCTCGTCGAGCAGCACCACGGTGTACGGGCGCCGCCGCACGGCCTCGGTGAGCTGGCCGCCCTCCTCGTAGCCGACGTAGCCGGGAGGCGCGCCCACGAGCCTGGCCACGCTGTGCTTCTCGGAGTATTCGCTCATGTCGATGCGGGTCATCGCCCGCTCGTCGTCGAACAGGAACTCCGCCAGCGCCTTGGCCAGCTCGGTCTTGCCCACCCCCGTCGGCCCGAGGAACAGGAACGAGCCCGTCGGCCGGTCGGGGTCGGCGATGCCCGCGCGGCTGCGGCGTACGGCGTCGGAGACCGCCTGGACGGCCTGCCGCTGCCCGATGAGACGCCGGCCCAGCTCTCCCTCCATGCGCAGCAGCTTGACCGTCTCGGCCTCCAGCAGCCGCCCGGCCGGGATGCCGGTCCACGAGGAGATCACCTCGGCGATGTCGTCGGCGCCGACCTCCTCCTTGACCATCGCGTTGTCGGGCGGCGCGGCGTCGGAGGCGGACTTGAGCGCCTGCTCCAGCCGGGGCACCTCGGCGTACATCAGCCGGGAGGCCGCCTCGAAGTCGCCGTCGCGCTGGGCGCGTTCGGCCGCGCCGCGGGCCTCGTCGAGCTGCTTCTTCAGCTCGCCGACCTTGTTCAGCCCGGCCTTCTCGTGCTCCCAGCGGCCGACGAGGGCGTTGAGCTCCTCCTGGCGGTCGGCCAGCTCCTGGCGCAGGCGCTCGAGCCGCTGGACGGAGGCGTCGTCGGTCTCCTTCGACAGCGCCAGCTCCTCCATCTTCATCCGGTCGACGTTGCGCTGGAGCTGGTCGATCTCCACGGGACGGGAGTCGATCTCCATGCGCAGCCGCGAGGCGGCCTCGTCGACCAGGTCGATCGCCTTGTCGGGGAGGAAGCGGTTGGTGATGTAGCGGTCGGACAGCGCGGCGGCGGCCACCAGCGCGCCGTCGGCGATCTGCACCTGGTGGTGGGCCTCGTAGCGGCCCTTGAGCCCGCGCAGGATCGCGATGGTGTCCTCGACCGTGGGCTCGCCCACGTAGACCTGCTGGAAGCGGCGCTCCAGGGCCGGGTCCTTCTCGATGCGCTCGCGGTACTCGTCGAGCGTGGTCGCCCCGATCATGCGCAGCTCGCCGCGGGCCAGCATCGGCTTGAGCATGTTGCCGGCGTCCATCGCGCCCTCGGCGGCGCCCGCGCCGACGACGGTGTGCAGCTCGTCGATGAACGTCACGATCTGCCCGTCGCTCTCCTTGATCTCGGAGAGCACGGCCTTGAGCCGCTCCTCGAACTCGCCGCGGTATTTCGCGCCGGCCACCATCGCGCTCAGGTCGAGCGAGATGAGCCGCTTGTTGCGCAGCGACTCCGGCACGTCGCCGGCCACGATGCGCTGGGCCAGGCCCTCGACGACCGCGGTCTTGCCGACGCCGGGCTCGCCGATGAGCACCGGGTTGTTCTTGGTGCGGCGGCTGAGGACCTGGACCACGCGGCGGATCTCGCCGTCACGGCCGATGACCGGGTCGAGCTTGCCGCCGCGGGCGCGCTCGGTCAGGTCGACGCCGTACTTCTCCAGGGCCTGGTAGGTGTCTTCCGGGGTCTCGCTGGTGACCCGGGCGTGGCCGCGTACTTTCTCGAACGCGTCGAGCAGCGCCTGCGGCGCGGCGCCCTGCGACCTGAGCAGCTCGGCCGCCTGGCCCCCGTCGGCCGCCAGGCCGACCAGCAGGTGCTCGGTCGAGACGTAGAGGTCTTCGAGCCGCTTGGCGTGCTGGGCGGCGGTGTTGAGCACGGTCAGGAGCTGGCGGGAGCTCGACGGCGCCCCCACCGTCGCGCCCTGCGCCTTGGGCAGCGTGGCGAGCTGCTCCTCCGTACGGGCCCGCAGCGTGCGCCAGTCGGCGCCGACGGCCTCCAGCAGCGGCACGGCGGTGCCGCCGGTCTGCGAGAGCAGCGTGGTCAGCAGGTGAGCCGGGGCGATCTCCGGGTTGCCCTCCGCGGCGGCGCGGCGCATGGCACCCGAGAGCGCTTCCTGGCTCTTCTGGGTGAGCTTGTAGTCCATTCCTTCTAGGCCCCCGGTGGCAGCTCGTAACGGATCAGCGCTCTGACCATCCGCATCTCGGCGCGCAGGCGGTGAACCTCCTCACGCAGCCGCAGAGCTTCGTTCTCGAGCTCGAGAATCCGCTTGATCCCCGCGAGGTTGATGCCCTCTTCCTGGGAGAGCCGCTGCACCTCGCGGAGCTGGATGATGTCTCTCGTGGAGTAGAGGCGGCCGCGCCCCGCGGTGCGGCCAGGGCTGACCAGCCCGAGCCGGTCGTACTGGCGCAGCGTCTGCGGGTGGAGCCCAGAGAGCTGCGCGGCCACCGAGATCACATAGACAGGGGTGTCGTCTGACAGGTCGAAATAGTTGGCGTCCATCGGCTTACTCGCTTCTGGCTCGCTGAATCAGCTCGGCCCGCGGGTCGTCGCCCGCGGTCGCGGTGTTGAACTCGGTGAGGAGCTCGCGCGACTTGTCATCGAGTGTCTTCGGCACGAGCACCTCGACGGTGGCGAGCAGGTCGCCCTTGGCGCCGTCTTTTCTGGTGACGCCCCTGCCCCGCACCCGGAACGTGCGCCCGTTGGGCGTGCCCGTGGGAATGCGCAGCGTGACCGGCATGCCCTTGAGGGTCGGGACCTTGATCTCGGCCCCCAGAGCGGCCTCCGTGAACGTCACCGGCACGGTGATCGTCAGGTTGTCGCCCGCCCTGCCGAACACGGCGTGCGGCTTGACGTGGGTCTGGATGTAGAGGTCGCCCGCCGGGCCGCCGTTCTCGCCGGGCGCGCCCTTGGCCTTGAGCTTGACGCGCTGGCCGTCGGCCACACCCGCCGGGATGCGGGCCTGGATGGTACGGGTGCTCTTGGCCCGGCCGTTGCCCTCGCACACGGGGCAGGGGTCGTCCACGAGCAGCCCGCGGCCCTTGCAGTCGCGGCAGGGCTCGGAGAAGGCGAAGTTGCCCAGGTTGCGGCTGGCCGCGCCGGTGCCCTCACAGGTGGGGCAGACCCTGGGGGTCGTGCCCGCCTTGGCCCCGGTGCCGCTGCACGCGGTGCAGGCGGCCGAACTGGTCAGCCGGAGAGACACGGTGGTGCCCTCGACCGCTTCGGTGAACGTCAGCGTGACCTCGGACTCGATGTCCTGGCCACGCCGCGGCCGGGTCGTGCTGGTGGTGCGGCCGGTGGTGCCGCCCCGGTTGAACAGCCCGCCGAACAGGTCGCCGAGCCGCTCACCCGCACTGTGGCCGGAGCTCTGCTGGCTGGTGCCGCCGAACAGGTCACCGAAGTCGAACGGGAAACCGCCACCGCCCGCCCGCTGGCCGCCCACCCCCGACCCGAACAGCGTGCGCGCCTCGTCGTACTCCTTGCGGCGCTTGCCGTCGGACAGGACGTCGTAAGCCTCCGAGACCTCCTTGAACTTGGTCTCCTTGGTCGCGTCGCCCTGGTTGGTGTCGGGGTGGTATTGCCTGGCCAGCTTCCGGTAGGCCTTCTTGATCTCCTCGGCGGTGGCGGTCTTGGGCACACCAAGGACGGCGTAGTAGTCCTTTTCCAGGTAGTCCTTGGTGCTCATCACGGCCCTTCGTCCTTGTGATCAGTTTTCTTCGTCGTCATTGGACGCCACGGGAGCGTCCTCGGGTTCGGCGACGGCCACTCGCGCGGGGCGGAGCACCCTGTCACCCATCCGGTATCCAGGCTGCAACACTTCCACGGCGGTGGGCTCGGTCACGTCGGGCGAATAGCTGTGCATCAGCGCCTCGTGCACGGTCGGGTCGAACGGGTCGCCCTTCTGCCCGAAAGCGCTGAGGCCGAGCTTGGTGAGCGTCGACTCCAGCGACTCGGCCACCTTCGCGAAGCCGCCGTTCAGCTCGCCGTGGTCGCGCGCCCTGCCGATGTCGTCGAGCATGGGCAGCAGCTCGGCGAGCACTCCCGCGACCGCCTGCTCGCGGACCGCCACGCGGTCGCGCTCGACCCTCCTGCGGTAGTTGGTGTACTCCGCCTGAAGGCGCTGCAGGTCAGCGGTCCGCTCGGCGAGCTGGGCCGCCAGCTCGCCGTCCAGCGGCTCGAGAGCCTCGGCCGCCTCCTCCTGCGGTGGGGCCGGGGGCTGCTCTCTGACCTGGCCCGTCTCCGGGTCGATCTTCCGGTTGTCGCGGATCACCGGCTCCTCGTGCCCGTTTTCGCGCGCCGGCATCACTGGTCCT
The DNA here is from genome assembly GCF_039536965.1 of Nonomuraea antimicrobica. Classification (NCBI taxonomy): domain Bacteria; kingdom Bacillati; phylum Actinomycetota; class Actinomycetes; order Streptosporangiales; family Streptosporangiaceae; genus Nonomuraea; species Nonomuraea antimicrobica. The sequence continues at coordinate 160,107 of NZ_BAAAZP010000049.1, forward strand.
TCTTCGGCTGGTCGTCGTCCACGATCTCGGCCTCGACCACGTCGTCATCGGCCTTCTGGCCCTGACCGGCGGTGGCGTCCTGAGGGGCGCCCTCGGGGGTGCCGCCCTGCTGGGCCTGGCTCGCGGCGTAGATGGCCGAGCCCATCTTCTGGCTGACCGTGGCGAGCTTTTCCGCCGAGGTGCGGATGACGTCGGTGTCGGTGCCCTCCAGAGCCTTCTTCAGCTCGGTCAGGGCGTCGTTGACCTCGGTCTTGATGTCGCCGGGGACCTTGTCGTCGTTCTCGCGGAGGAACTTCTCCGTCTGGTAGGCGAGCCCGTCGGCGTTGTTGCGGACCTCGGCCTCCTCGCGGCGCTTCTTGTCCTCCTCGGCGTACGACTCGGCCTCGCGCATCATCCGCTCGATGTCGTCCTTCGGCAGCGCGGAGCCGCCGGTGATCGTCATCGTCTGCTCCTTGCCCGTGCCCAGGTCCTTGGCGGAGACGTTGACGATGCCGTTGGCGTCGATGTCGAAGGTGACCTCGATCTGCGGGATGCCGCGCGGCGCCGGCGCGATGCCGGTCAGCTCGAACGTGGCCAGCTTCTTGTTGTACGAAGCGATCTCGCGCTCGCCCTGGTAGACCTGGATCTGCACCGACGGCTGGTTGTCCTCGGCCGTGGTGAAGACCTCGGAGCGCTTGGTCGGGATCGTGGTGTTGCGCTCGATGATCTTGGTGAAGATGCCGCCCTTGGTCTCGATGCCCAGCGACAGCGGGGTCACGTCGAGCAGCAGGACGTCCTTGACCTCGCCCTTGAGCACACCGGCCTGCAGCGCCGCGCCGATGGCGACGACCTCGTCGGGGTTGACGCCCTTGTTGGGCTCCTTGCCGCCGGTCAGCTCCTTCACCAGCTCGGAGACGGCGGGCATGCGGGTCGAGCCACCGACGAGCACCACGTGGGCGATGTCGGCGACCTTGATGCCGGCGTCCTTGATGACCTGGTGGAACGGGCCCTTGGTGCGCTCGAGCAGGTCGGCCGTCAGCCGCTGGAACTCGCTGCGCGTGAGCTTCTCGTCGAGGTGCAGCGGGCCCTCGGAGGAGGCCGTGATGTAGGGCAGGTTTATGTTGGTCTCGGACTGGCTGGACAGCTCGATCTTGGCCTTCTCGGCCGCCTCGCGCAGACGCTGGAGCGCCATCTTGTCCTTGGCCAGGTCGACGCCGTGCGCGTTCTGGAAGCGCTTGACCAGCTCGTCGACGACGCGCTGGTCCCAGTCGTCACCGCCGAGGTGGTTGTCGCCGGAGGTGGCCTTGACCTCGACGAAGCCGTGGCCGTCTTCCTGGCCGACGTCGAGCAGCGACACGTCGAAGGTGCCGCCACCGAGGTCGAAGACCAGGATCGTCTGGTCCTGCTCCTTGTCGAGCCCGTAGGCGAGGGCCGCCGCGGTCGGCTCGTTGATGATGCGGAGCACGTTGAGGCCCGCCACCGTGCCGGCCTCCTTGGTGGCCTGGCGCTGGGCGTCGTTGAAGTAGGCGGGAACCGTGACCACCGCGTCGGTGATCTTCTCGCCCAGGTACGCCTCCGCGTCCTGCTTGAGCTTCTGCAGCACGAACGCGCTGATCTGCTGGGGCGAGAACTTCTTCCCGTCGATCTCCTGGGACCAGCTCGTGCCCATCTCCCGCTTGACCGAGCGGATCGTCCGGTCCACATTGGTGACGGCCTGCCGCTTGGCGACCTCACCGACCAGAACCTCGCCGTTCTTCGCGAAGGCGACCACGGACGGCGTGGTCCGCGAGCCCTGCGCGTTGGCGATGACGGTGGGCTCACCGCCCTCGAGGATCGAGACGACGGAGTTGGTCGTCCCAAGGTCGATACCTACCGCACGTGCCATGAGTACGTCCTTGTAGTCAAAGTTGAGTCGATTGGACTCAACCTATGGATGCGTGTCGTCTTTGTCAAACGACTTGAGCCTACTCGACTCAACCTGGGTGAGCGCGAAAGCATTCCCGCTCGGACGGGGGAACAGGAGTGATTCCGCGCACCACGGGTCGCGAGGACGGGGTGCCGGTGGCTCATGGCGGCCCGGGCCGGACCGGGCGGCATGGGCGGACCCCCGGCGCGGTGGGTGTGCGGCCGGGGGTCCGCGTGGGTGGTGGCTCAGGCGGCGAGGTCGGAGGAGCGGGAACCGGGCAGGCGGGAGCCGCCGACGGGTTCCACTCGGAGCGGGACCTCACGGTGCCGTGGGCGCCGCGGTGTCCTGATCGATGTATCGCAACAAATCGATCATTTGTCACTGGGGATGTCCGGATACGGACAGGTCACGCTTTGGCGCCGTCGACCACCTTGCGCTTGCCCAGGGCCTTCTTGAGCGTGACCGTGGTGGTCTTCTCGATCGCGATCATGATGCACGAGACGTTCCTGGCCTTGGGCGAGGTGCCCTCGTACAGGGTGATCGTGACCTTCTTGCTCGTCTCCGTCACCTTGACGCGGTCCAGCACCGTGCACGGCGCCACCCCGGACCACCAGGTGAGCTGGATCTTCTTGCCCTTCGAGACCGGCTTGGCCTTGGTCCAGCGGACCTTGTGGACGTTGATGGCGTCGCCCGTCGGCTTGACCGGCTCGGGAGCCTTCGTGGGGGTGGTGGTGACCGGCTTCGACACGACCGGGGGCTTCGCCGGGGCCGAGGAGGCGGCCCGCTCGACCGGCGGGGCCGTGCCGCAGCTCGTGGCGAGCACCAGAGATCCGGCCAGGAGAGTCGCTGTCATAGTCCGCATACCCCTACGACGGATCACGCCCGCCGCCGGTTCAGCGTGATCTGGCGTGGAACCGCGGGCGTTTACGCCCGGGAGGAAACGACAGCGCGGGAGGGCTCCCAGGCTCGGGCGGTGCTCTGACAGTCGGTCTGTGTGGGTAGCTCAGCCTGGCCGCTTCTGGTTCTCGATGTACTCCTTGATGATTGACAGGGGTGCCCCGCCGCAGGACGCGGCGAAATACGAGGGGGACCAGAAATGGCCGCCCCACAGATACCGGCGGAGGTGGACGGGAAACTCCTTGCGCAGCAGCCGCGCCGAGACGCCCTTGAGAGAGTTGACCAGTGTCGAGAGCGCCGCCTTGGGTGGATGGTGCGCAAGCAGGTGGGCATGGTCGTGCTCGCCGTTGAACTCCACCAGCGTGGCATCGAAGCTGTCGCACACCTCGATCATGATGTCTTCGCAGCGGCGCAGGATCTCGTCGGTGAACACCTTGCGCCGGTATTTGGGCGTGAAGACCACATGAGCATGCAGGCTGTAGATCACGCTACGGCCGCGCCGGACATCGGGGTTGGGTTCCCAGCGCGGTGACATGGACCTGACGATAGTGTGTTCGATTGTGAAACTGGTGGTGCAGGTGAAGCTCCTGCCGACGTCGCAGCAGGCGGCGGCGCTGGAAGCCACCCTGGACGCCAACCTGGCCGCCGGGAACCTGGGCAAGCCCGGATCGCCGCGCCGGGTCAAAATCGAAGCCCAGCCGATCTCCTTCCGATCGCTGGCGGCCCAGCCGTATGACGACCGGTGCCTGTCCTGGCAGCACGATGCGCGGACGGTGTCGATCTGGACAACCGCCGGGCGGCTGAAAGGGGTGGCCTTCACCGGCTCGGCGCAGCAACTGGCGCTGCTGGCCGTCCATCGACGCGGTGAGTCGGATCTGATCTGCCGGGACGGGATGTGGTTCCTGTATGCCACGGTCGAGGTGGCCGACCAGCCGCTGTCGCAACCGGACGGCTTCGTCGGGGTGGATCTGGGTATCGCCAACATCGCTACCACCTCCGATGGGGCCCGTCATTGCGGCAAGGGCCTGAACGCGGTCCGCCACCGTCATCGCCGACTCTGCCGCCGCCTGCAGACCAAGCAGACCAAGTCCGCCAAACGGCTGCTGAAACGACGGCGTCGTAGCGAGGCGCGGTTCGCCGCGAATGTCAACCACATCATCGCCAAAAGCATCGTGACCGAGGCAGAACGCACCGGGCGCGGGATCGCTCTGGAGGATCTCCAGGGCATCCGCGAACGGGTACGGCTTCGCACGCCCCAGCGGGTCACGCTGCACTCCTGGAGTTTCCACCAGCTCGGAGCTTTCATCGCCTACAAAGCGGTCCGGGCAGGAGTGGCGGTGATTCTCGTGGATGCGGCCTACACCTCACAGCAGTGCTCGCACTGTGGGCATGTGGACAAGCGTAACCGGCCTGACCAGGCCACCTTCTCGTGTACGTCGTGCGGTTTCGCTGAGCACGCCGACGTCAACGCAGCCCGGAACATCGCCTCACGCGGTGAGACGGGCTGGGCAGTGAGTCACGCTGCCTGACGCGGACCGGACCGTCGAAGCCATCGACGGCGAGGAGCTGCAAGCTCGGCCGTTTTACGGCCGAGAAGCTGACAGATTAGGGTGGTTCGCGTGCTGCGACAGGCCATGCTCGCCCTCTCCAGGAGTCGTCGTGCCGAGCGGCTCGTCACCACCTCGCCGCTGACCGCCGACGTGGTCAGGCGCTACGTGGCCGACGACGTCGGCGCCGCGGTCGGCGAGCTGACCCGCAGGGGCCTGCTGGTGACCGTCGACCGCCTCGGCGAGGACGCGACCGACGAGGCGCAGGCCGAGGCCGCCGTCGCCGCCTACCTGTCGCTGCTGCGCCTGCTGCCCGCCGGCGCCGACGTGTCGGTCAAGCTGACGGCCCTGGGGCTGCGGCTGTCGCAGCGGCTCGCGACCGCCAACGCCGCCGCCATCTGCGCCGCCGCGGCCGGCGACGGCGTGACCGTGACCCTCGACGCCGAGGAGCACGACACCGTCGCCGGGCTGCACGCCGTGCACGCCGCGCTGCGCAAGGACCACGCCGACGTGGGCGTGGTGGTGCAGGCGTACCTGCCCGACTCGCTCGACCGGTGCGAGCGGCTCGACGGGGCCCGCGTACGCCTGTGCAAGGGGGCCTACACCGCGCCCGGCGGCCACACCAGGCCGATCGACATCGACCGCTCCTTCGTACGGTGCCTGAAGGTCCTCATGGCCGGCACCGGCTACCCCATGGTCGCCACGCACGACCCCAGGCTGCTGCGGATCGCCTCCACGCTCGCCGTCCTGCACGGCCGCGACGCGACCGGCTTCGAATACCAGATGCTGTACGGCGTCCGCCCCGACGAGCAGCTCCGCCTGACGGGGCTCGGGGCCCGGATGCGCGTCTACGTCCCGTACGGGTCCGACTGGTACGCCTACCTCATGCGCCGCCTGGCCGAACGCCCCCGCAACCTGACCTTCTTCCTGCGCTCGCTCGTGTCGCGGCACTGACGGGAGCCCCTCTCCGCCCGGAGCGTCCGAGGTCAGGGGCGTCAGCGGATAGGCTGCCAGATCAGCGTCTAGTTCATCGAGGGGCGAAATGATCGCGATTCTGGGCACGGGCAAGATGGGCGAGGCCCTGCTGTCCGGGCTGTTGCGGGCCGGGTTCAAGCCCGGCGACCTCATGGTGACCACCCGCAGGGCCGAGCGGGCCCAGGCGCTGCGCGAGACGTACGGCGTGCGCGCCGTGTCGAACGCCGAGGCCGCCAAGGCCGCCGACACCCTCATCCTGGCCGTCAAGCCCCAGGACATGGGGACACTGCTGGCCGAGATCGCCCCCTTCGTCGGCGCCGAGCGCCTGGTGATCAGCGCGGCGGCCGGCATCACGACGGCCTTCGTCGAGCAGCGGCTCGGCGTCGAGGTGCCCGTGGTGCGGGTCATGTCCAACACGCCGATCAGGTTCGACGAGGCGATGAGCGTCATCTCGGCGGGCGCGCACGCGGGCGAGGAGCACCTGAGGCTCGCCGAGGGGCTGCTGGAGCCGGTGGGCAAGGTGCTGCGCATCCCCGAGTCGCAGCAGGACGCCGCCACCGCGCTCTCCGGCAGCGGCCCCGCCTACTTCTTCTACCTGGTCGAGGCCATGGTCGACGCGGGCATCCTGCTCGGCATGCCGCGGGCGGCGGCGCTCGACATGGTCACGCAGTCGATCGTGGGGGCCGCGGTGATGTTGCGCGACTCCGGCGAGCATCCGGTGATTCTGCGCGAGGCGGTCACCTCGCCGGGCGGCACGACGATCGCGGCCATCGCGGAGCTGGAGCGGCACAGTGTGCGCGCCGCGTTCCTGGCCGCCATCGAGGCCGCCCGCGACCGCGGCCGTGAACTCGCCGCCGGCTGAGCGGACTCGCTGCCGGTTGAGCGGTCTCGCGGCCGGTTGAGCGCGTCCGGCGGCTGGAGCGGCTCACGCGTCGCGGCGCTGGAGCAGGACGGCCCCCACGATCAGGGCCACCGCTATCCAGGCGAGGTAGACCGCGTACCCGCTCCACGGCCCCAGCGAGCCGTTGCTCCCGCCGGAGACGATGAGCTGGCCGGCGTTGGTGGTGAAGTGTTCGGACACCGTCCTGCCCCACGTGCCGGGGAGCTGGGTCGACACCGTGGGCAGCACCATGATCAGCGCGATGGCCGACACGATCGCGCCCGGCGTGTGCCTGATCAGCGTGCCGAGCCCCAGCCCGAACAGCCCGCAGGCGGCCAGGTAGAGGCCCGATCCGAGCGCGGCGCGCACCACCTCGGACGCCTCCACCGACGGCGGCTGGAGGATCACCAGACCGGCGGCGATCGCGCCGGCGGACGCGACCACGCAGACGACCAGCGAGATCGCCACGAACACCACGATCTTGCCGGTCAGCAGGCTCAGCCGCTTCGGCACGGCCATGAGCGAGGTGCGGATGCCTCCGGTGCGGTACTCGCTGGAGATCACCAGGACGCCCAGGGTGGCCATGGACAGCGAGGCGAAGATGCCGCCGTTGAGGCTCGACATGATCGCGTCACCTCCCGGGACCGGCCCCTGGGCCGAGCTCTTGAGCGAGAAGCCGATGAGGACCGCGAAGCCCAGCATCAGCAGGGCGGTGACCACCAGGGTCCACACCGTCGAACGCACCGAGCGGATCTTGGTCCATTCGGACCTGAGAATGTTGATCATGAGGAGAACTCCAGGCTGTCCTTGGTCAGCTCCATGTACGCCGCCTCGAGCGAGGGCGGCACGAACGTCAGCTCCTCCAGCGGCAGCCCGGCCCGTGCCGTGAGGGTGCCGATCTCGAGGGTGTTCATCGCGGTCACCCGCAGGTGGTCGGGGTGCAGCTCGCCCACCTTGACCAGCTCGGCGACCTCGGCCAGGCGGGGCGAGCGGACGCGTACGTAGCCCTGGGAGCTGCGCCCGATGAACTCCCGCACGCTCGTGTCGGCGATGAGCCGGCCTCGGCCGATCACGATCAGGTGGTCGGCCGTCTGCGCCATCTCGCTCATCAGGTGACTGGAGACGAAGACGGTCCGCCCTTCGGCCGCCAGTTTGCGCATGAGCGTGCGGATCCAGAGGATGCCGTCGGGGTCGAGCCCGTTGACGGGCTCGTCGAACAGCAGGATCTCGGGGTCACCGAGCAGCGCCGCGGCGATGCCCAGCCGCTGCGACATGCCCAGCGAGAACCCGCCCACCCGCCGCTTGGCCACCTCGCGCAGGCCGACGATGTCCAGCACCTCGCCCACGCGCCGGTCCGGGATGCCGTTGCTCTGCGCGATGGCCAGCAGGTGGTTGCGGGCGCTGCGCCCGCCGTGCACGGCCTTGGCGTCGAGCAGCGCGCCCACCTTGCGCAGCGGGTGCCGCAGCTCCGCGTACGGCCGTCCGCCCACGAGCACCGAGCCGCCCGAGGGACGGTCGAGCCCGAGGATCATGCGCATGGTGGTCGACTTGCCCGCGCCGTTGGGGCCGAGGAAGCCGGTCACCTGACCGGGCTCGACGTCGAACGACAGGTCCGCCACGGCGACGGTGGCGCCGTAACGCTTGCTCAGGCTCGTTGCCCGTATCGCGGTCATGGCACCCAGCGTGCCGTCGCGGGTGTCGCTTTTCTTCCTGCCGGGGAACCGTTTCCGCGGCGGCGGGGTAGGACCCTGGTCCTACTCTCCTGGGTGGATCAGCCCGGCCTCGTAGGCCACGATCACGGCCTGCGCCCGGTCCCTGACGCCGATCTTGGCGAACAGGTTCGTCACGTGGTTCTTGACGGTCGAGGGGGAGACGGCCAGGTCTTCCGCGATCTCCGCGTTCGACCTGCCGCGGGCGATGAGCACGAGGATCTCCCGCTCGCGCTCGGTGAGCCCGGCCAGCGCGACAGGCGTCTGACGGGGCGGCGGGGTGCGGACGAACGTGCCGATGAGCCGGGTCAGCAGCCGCGGCGCGACGGCCGACTCGCCGCGGTGCACCACGCGTACGCCCTCGATCAGCTCCTCGGGGGAGACGTCTTTGGGCAGGAACCCGTCGGCGCCCGCGCGCAGCGCCGCGACCACGTTCTCGTCCAGGTCGAACGTGCTCAGGGCGAGCACCCGCACCCCCGGCAGCTCGGCGGTGATCTGCTCGGTCGCGCGCACGCCGTCGAGGCCCGGCATGTGCAGGTCCATCAGCACCACGTCGGGACGCAGCCGCCTGCTCAGCTCCACCGCCTGCTCGCCGTCCGCCGCCTCGCCGACCACGTCGAGGTCGGGCTGCGCGTCGAGCATGAGCCTGAAGCCCATGCGCACGAGCGCGTGGTCGTCGGCCAGCAGGATCCTGATCCCCGCTCCGGGGAGCTTCTCCGTGGCGGTCAATGTCGTCTCCAGCGGGATGTGGGCGTGCACGCGGAATCCTCCCTCGGGACGAGGGCCCGTGGTGAGCCGGCCGCCGCACAGGGCCACCCGCTCGGCCATGCCGCCGAGCCCGAACCCCGGCGTGCCGTGGCCCAGGGCGAGGCCGTCGTCGAGCACCTCGACCTCCACGGCGGCGGGCTCGTAGACCAGGCGGACGCTGGCCCTGGCGCCGGTCGCGTGCTTGCGGGTGTTGGTCAGCGCCTCCTGGACGATCCGGTAGACCGCGTGGTCGACGGCGGCGGGCAGCTCGACCGGCTCGCCTGTCACGGTCAGGCTCGCGGGCAGGCCCGCAGAACCGGCCTCCTTGATCAGTGCGGGCAGTCGTTCCGCGCCGACCCCGGTCGCGGCGTCCGGGCCCTCGTTGCCGTCGGCCCTGAGCACGTCGAGCAGGCGGCGCATCTCCGACATCGCCTGGCGGGCGGTCTGCTCGGCGCTCTCCAGCGCGCCCCTGGTGACGTCGTGACCGGGCGGGAGCGTGGCCCGCGCGCCGCCGACCAGCGCGTTGATCACGGTGATGTGGTGCGCAACCACGTCGTGCAGCTCCCTGGCGATGCGCCGCCGCTCGGCGCGTACCGCCGCCTCGGCGACCTCGTGCCTGCCGCGCTCGTTGAGCTCGATCCTGAGCCGGACGAACTGCCCGGCCCCCACGAACACGCCGACCGTGAACAGGGCCGCCAGCCAGCCGCCCTGCGCCCGCAGGCCCACCTCCATGACGACGGCGTAGAAGGCGTAGGCGATGGCCGTGGCGATCGCGGTGGTGCGGCCGATGGTGTAGCGGCCCAGGCTGTACATGGCGATGGCGGTGGGCAGGTTGGTGAAGACGATGGTCTGCGTCAGGATGGCCACGGAGTCGATGGCGGTCACCGCGGCGGCCGTCACGATCGGGTGGCGGCGGCGCACGAGCAGGCACACCATGGCGAGCAGATAGTGCACCAGGGTCAGGGAGTCTCCCACCGTGCCCCGGGCGGTCAGGGCGACGAGCGCGATGAGCGCAGGCAGGGCGAGCACGGCCACCAGCGTCCGGTCGAAGACCTTCGGACGCCGGAAGAACCGCACGGTCTTCATGAAGGCCCGCGCCACGCGCACGCCCAAACACTAAAACACCGCTGCTCCGAGCCGGGCCCGGCGGCGAACCCGGGCTTCAACCCGGTGTCTGCGCTGCGGTAACGTCTGCGCAAGGCGAGGGACACGCGGAGGGGTTGGCATGAGCCGGTCGGCACGGGTGATCTGGGACGACGCTCTCACCTCCTACAACTTCGGGCCCAGCCATCCGCTGGCGCCCGTGCGCGTCGAGCTGACCATGGCGCTCGCCCGTGAGCTGGGCGTGCTCGACAAGGTCGAGATGGCCGGCTGCGTCCCCGCGAGCGACGACGAGCTGGCCATGGTGCACGACCGCGGCTACATCGAGGCCGTCAAGCGCGTGTCCGCCTCGGGCCTGCCCGACCCCGCCGCCGGGCTCGGCACCTCCGACAACCCCGCGTTCAAGGGCGTGCACGAGGCGTCGGCGCTGATCGCCGGCGCTTCGCTGGCCGCCGCCCGCTCGGTCTGGGAGGGCTCGGCCGAGCACGCGGTCAACGTCGCCGGCGGGCTGCACCACGCGATGCCGGCCCTGGCCAGCGGGTTCTGCGTCTACAACGACCCGGCCCTGGCCATCGCCTGGCTGCTGGAGCAGGGGGTGGGCCGCATCGCGTACGTGGACGTCGACGTCCACCACGGCGACGGCGTGCAGACGGTGTTCTACGACGACCCCAGGGTGCTGACGATCAGCCTGCACGAGAGCCCGCGCACGCTGTTCCCCGGCACGGGCTTCCCCGAGGAGACCGGGGCCGACGGCACGGCCGTCAACGTGGCGCTCCCGGCCGGCTGCGGCGACTCCGGCTGGCTGCGGGCCTTTCACGCGGTCGTGCCGCCGCTGCTGCACGAGTTCGGGCCGGAGATCCTGGTGACCCAGCACGGCTGCGACAGCCACGCGCTCGACCCCCTGGCCAACCTCATGCTCAGCGTCGACGGCCAGCGTGCCGCGTACGCCGCCCTGCACCGCCTGGCGCACGAGACGGCCGGCGGGCGGTGGATCGCGACCGGCGGGGGCGGCTATGAGCTGGTGCAGGTGGTGCCGCGGGCGTGGACCCATCTCATCGCCGAGATGGCCGGTCACCCGATCGACCCCGACACGCCGACGCCCCCGGACTGGCGCCAGTTCGTACGGGACAGGACGGGGGAGCTGCCACCCCTCACGATGACGGACGGTCGAAATCCGGAATTTCGTGACCTGTCTGGTGGTTATGATCCAGCGGACCCCATTGACCGTGCGGTCATGGCGACCCGGCAAGCGGTGTTCCCCCTGCACGGCCTCGATCCGATGCCCTGACGAGGAAAAAAGCAGTGCTCACCCGCGACGAACTCCGAGATCAGCTTGTCCACAGCCGGATAGCCGGCGATGTCGCGACCTCCCGGGAGAACAACCTCGACCACTACAGCTCGCTGGCCAACGGCGACCCCTACTACGCGCTGGGGTTGACGTTCGACCAGCCGTGGTCGTACCGCGACATTCTCTCGCTCATGGCCAAGTCCGCGGGCGTGGTCTCCGATCCCGGCCACCGCTGGGGCCAGGACACCATCGATCCCGACCTGACGATCGACGCGATCGACGCGATGGCCGAGCGCATCGCCACGGTGCTGTCGCGGCCGAGCCCGCGCATCCTCTTCGCCACCGGCCACCCCACCGGTCTGCTGGCCGTCCACCTGCCGCTGGCCGCCCTCTGCGTGGCCAGGGGCGCGGTGCTGCTGACGCCCGGCGAGGGGTGGACGTACGCGGGGTCGGGGTTCGGGCGCCCTAGGGGGATCAGGTACCTGCAGGAGATCGCCATGCTCGACGACAAGGGCGCTCTCGTGCACACCCACGACGCGGCCCCGATGCGGCACATGCTCGCCGAGCTCGACGGAGATCTTCCCGACCTGGTGATCGCCGACCACGGCTGGGCGGGGGCGGCAGGGGAGGCCGGCGTGTCGACGGTGGCGTTCGCCGACTGCAACGACCCCGGGCTGTTCCTCGGTGAGGCCGAGGGCAAGATTGATGTGGTCGTGCCGCTTGACGACAACGTGCTACCGCGTCATTACGCTCCGCTGACCGAGAGACTGGTCACACAGGTCTCACGAGCCCTTTGAGTCGAAATCGGTCATCCCCATACTGTCTTTTCGCGCCTGCATTCCAAGAGGCTCGCTGTCCCTTTGCCAACTTTTGATGGGCCTCCGGCGACTCTTATGTGAGGCGACTTGGACAGTTCCAACGTCCAGGTGAGGTGCTCGGCCAGGCTGCTGGCCAGCGACTTCGCTGGTTCGGCTGACATGTGGCTCCGTCAACTGAGAAAATAGGGGGTTTGCGCACTCGGAGTCCCGACTTACGCTGACGGCAGTACACGTGCGTGAGCAATGGCACCAGTGGGGATAACCCGGAAACACGTGCGGAAGAGGCGTCCGATGGGTGCAGGCGAAAGACCTCTCAGCGAGGTGAAGTTCCTGACAGTCGCAGAAGTGGCGACGGTCATGAGGGTGTCCAAGATGACGGTGTACCGGCTCGTGCACTCTGGCGAGTTGCCGGCCATCCGTGTCGGCCGGTCGTTCAGGGTGCCTGAGCAGGCGGTACACGACTATCTACGGGAGGCCTACATCGAGGCAGGTTGATGTAGCGACACGCCCGGTCGTGTCGTGAGTGCTGTCGCGGGAGAGGCCCGGCCGACGCTGGTACGGCCGGGCGCTCACCCCCCAATGGGCGATCTACCGTGGATCGCCGGTAGTCTGTGAGCCGGTGTGCGCTCGCACTCCGATTCAGACGTGCTATCAGTACCTGGGGGTCCCGTGGGCTCTGTCATCAAGAAGCGCCGCAAGCGGATGGCTAAGAAGAAGCACCGCAAGCTGCTCAAGAAGACGCGCATCCAGCGGCGTAACAAGAAGTAACCGACGCTGCTGCGAGGCGCTGATGACCCACACCGTGCTCGTCACCGGGGTCTCGCGCCACATAGGCGCCCGCGTGGCGAGTGTTCTGGCGGCTGATCCCGGTATCGGCCGCGTCATCGGAGTGGACACCGTGCCGCCCCCCTCGCTCACGCGAGACGGCGGCATCACGCTCGGGCGGACGGAGTTCGTCCGGGTGGATCTGCGCAGCCCCGACATCGCCCAGGTGATCGCGGCCGCGGACATCGACACCGTGGTGCACATGAGCCTGGTCAGCGCTCCGTCGAAGAGCGGTGGCAGGGCGGCCATGAAAGAGCACAACGTCATCGGCACCATGCAGTTGCTCGGTGCGTGCCAGCGGTCGGCGACCGTGCGGCGCGTGGTGGTCCGCTCCACCACCGCCGTCTACGGCTCGTCCCCCCGTGATCCCGCGGTGTTCACCGAGGACCTCGAGCCCAACGAGGGCCCCGTCCACGGTTACGCCAAAGACGCGGCCGAGGTCGAAAGCTACGTGCGCGGTTTCGCGCGGCGTCGTCCCGACGTGACGGTGTCGCTGCTGCGCTTCGTCAACTTCATGGGCCCTGGTGTCGACTCGCCGCTGACGCGTTACTTCACCCAGCCGGTGCTGCCGACCGTGTTCGGCTTCGATCCGCGGCTGCAGTTCGTCCACGAGGACGACGCGGTCGAGGTGCTGCGCCGGATGGCGACCGAGGATCACCCCGGCACGTTCAACGTGGCCGGGGCGGGTGTGCTGCTGCTGTCGCAGTGCGCCAGGAGGGCGGGGCGGCCGTCGTTGCCGCTGGTCTCGCCCGCCTTCAAGGTGCTCGGCGGTGCCGTGCGCCGGCTCGGCCTGGTCGAATACTCGCCCGAGCAGGTCAGGCTGATGAGCCACGGCCGCGCGGTCGACGCCTCCAGGCTGGAGGCCGAGCTGGGCTGGAGGCCCAAGTTCAGCACCGGTGCCGCCTACGACGACTTCCTGCGTTCCCGCGGCCTGCGGCCGATCGGGGGTGCGCGCGTGTGAACGTTCCCCATGGGGAGCACGAGGGGCGGACGGCCCGCGTGATCCCGATCAGCGCGGCGCCGTCGTTCGAGGAGTCCGAGCCCATGGCCAGGCTGCTGGCCTTCCTGGAGCGGCGCGTCAGGGGCGACTACGAGGTCGACGAGTTCGGCTACGACGCCGAGCTGACCGACAAGGTCGTGCTCGAGCTGATCAGGCCGCTCTACAACCGCTGGTTCCGGGTGGAGACCCGCGAGCGGGAGCACGTCCCCGACGACAGCGGCGCCCTCATCGTCGCCAACCACTCCGGCACGCTGCCGATGGACGCGCTGATGTTGCAGGTGGCCATGCACGACGAGGTCGGCCGGCCGCTGCGGCTGCTCGGCGCCGACCTGGTCTACCAGTTGCCCGTGCTCAGCCACCTGGCCCGCAAGACGGGCCACACGCTGGCCTGCCCTGAGGACGCCGACCGGCTGCTGCGCAAGGGCGAGGTGGTCGGGGTGTTCCCCGAGGGGTTCAAGGGCGTCGGCAAGCCCTACTCCGAGCGGTACAAGCTCCAGCGCTTCGGCCGCGGCGGCTTCGTGTCGTCGGCGATCCGCGCCGGGGTGCCCATCGTGCCCACCGCGATCGTGGGGGCCGAGGAGATCTATCCCAAGATCGGCGACCTGCGGCTCGTGGCCAGGATGCTGGGGCTGCCCTATCTGCCGATCACGCCGTTCTTCCCGCTGCTGGGGCCGCTCGGGCTGGTGCCGCTGCCGTCGAAGTGGATGATCGAGTTCGGCGAGCCGATCCGTACCGACGAGTTCGAGCCGGCCGCGGCCGACGACCCCATGCTGGTCTTCAACCTCACCGACCACGTGCGCGAGGTCATCCAGCAACTGCTCAACGAGCTGCGGCTGCGCAGGGGCCACGCCTTCCCGCCCTTTCTCTGAGCGTCCGGATTCTCCGAACGCGGATGCGCAACCCCGCGGGATCCCCCGGTGTTCTCTGAGCGATCTGATCGGACACCGAAGGGAAATCTCCCCATGGATCTGCAGCTTTCCGGCCGCGTCGCCGTCGTCACCGGCGCGTCCAAGGGCATCGGGCTGGCCGTCGCCCGCACCCTGGCCGAGGAGGGCGCCCACGTCGTCGCCGCCTCCCGTACGGCGCCTGACGCCCCCGACCTCAAGGTGACCCACGTCGCGGTGGACCTCATGGACCCGCAGGCGCCCGAACGGGTGGTCGCGCGGGCGGTGGAGGAGTTCGGCGGGGTGGACATCCTGGTCAACAACGCCGGTGGGCCGCCCCCCGGGACCACGCTGCCGCGCGTCGGCTTCATGACGCCGGACGACGCCGACTGGCGGGCGATGTTCGAGTTCAACCTGTTCGCGCTCGTCCGGACGGTGCGGGCGGCCGTACCGGTGATGCTGGAGCGGGGCGGCGGGGCCATCGTGAACGTCTCCTCGACCATGAGCCGGCAGCCCTCCGCCCTGAACGTCGACTACGGCGCCGCCAAGGCGGCCGTGACGGCGCTCGGCAAGTCGCTCTCCGAGGAGTACGGCCCCCGTGGCATCCGGGTGAACACCGTCTCGCCCGGGCCGGTGCTGACCGACTGGTGGACCAAGGACGGCGGCGCGGCCGAGGTCATCGCCGGGATGGCCGGCTCCGACAAGGACAGCGTGATCTCCCAGGTGGCTCCTGAGATGATGCGGCTCACCACCGGGCGACTCGTGCACCCGCAGGAGATCGCCGACGCGGTCGCCCTGCTGGTCTCGCCCCGCTCCGGCAGCACCACCGGCGCGGAGTTCGTGGTCGACGGAGGCCAGCTCAAGGAGATGTGAGCCCTTCCCGGCTCCATCCGGAGGAGGATGGGGCCGGGAACACCCCGCCGGACCGCGGCGGGCGTTCGGGGCCGTGAACCCAGGCGGCGGGTTGTGGCAAGACATCCGTGACCGATCCCCCTACAGAAGGGCGGAGATGACCACGCAACCCGCCATCAGGGGTGCGGACTCCGAGCTGGTGAGCGCCTCGCTGACCGATCCCGAGGCGTTCGCCGAACTGTTCGACCGCTACTCCGCCATGCTCTACCGGTACGCCTCCCAGCGCCTCGGCCCCGAGCCCGCCGAGGACCTCGTCGGTGAGACGTTCCTGGTCGCCTTCTCCCGGAGACAGAGCTACGACCTGGCCTACCAGGACGCCAGGCCGTGGCTCTTCGGCATCCTCACCAAGCTCGTCTCCCGGCACCGCCGCACCGAGGCCGCCCGCTACCGGGCCTTCCTGCGTGCCCCTGTCGACTCCGCCGTGGAGTCGCCCGCCGACCGGGTCGCGGCCGGGGTGAGCGCCCAGGCCGTACGCACGGAGCTGGCCGGCGCCCTGGCCGGGCTGCCCGCCAAAGACCGTGACGTGCTGCTGCTGATCGCCTGGGGCGACCTGACGTACGAGGAGACCGCGCGGGCGCTCGGCATCCCCGTGGGAACCGTGCGCTCCCGCCTCAACAGGGGCAGGCGGAAGGTACGGGCCGCGCTCGGCGACGCCAACCCGATGGAGGAGGAGTGAAGATGGACGACCTGAAGCTGCTCCGCGATCTCGGGGCGGAACTGACGCACGAACCGCCCGCCACGCTCGTCCGCCAGCGCGACCGGCTCCTGCGCGACCGGCCACGGCGCAGGTGGTCCGGGTGGTGGACGGCCGGGCTCGTCGCCGTGGCCACGGCCGCCGCCGTGGTGGTGCCGACGGCGTTCACCGCGGTCCGCCACGTGGCCGCGCCACCCGCGGGGACCGACACGGTGGACGTGAGCGGCACCCGCAACGTGCTGGTCATCGGCTCCGACACCCGCGAGGGCGCGGGCAACGAGCAGTACGGCCCCGCTCTGGCCCGGCAGAACGCCGGCCAGCGCTCCGACACGATCGTGATCATTCATGTGCCGGCCGACAGGAGCGGGGCCACGACGATCAGCGTCCCGCGCGACTCGATGGTCCAGATCCAGCGCTGCGGCTCGGACCCCGCCCGGCTGGACCTGATCAACTCGGCGTACGACTCGGGCGGCGCCGCCTGCCTCAGGACGACGCTGGAGAAGCTCACGGGGCTGCGCCTGCACCACACCGTCGAGGTGGACTTCGCCGGGTTCAAGGACCTGGTGGACGCGCTCGGGGGCGTACAGGTCAAGGTGCCGGAGCCGATCGACGACCGCGAATCGAAACTCAAGCTGCCCGCGGGCGAGCAGTTGCTCAGCGGGGAGGCGGCGCTCGGCTACGCGCGGCTGCGCAGGCAGGGCGACGGCTCCGACGTCGCACGGATCAAGCGGCAGCAGACGCTCGTGCTGGCGATGCTGAAGAAGACTCAGCAACAGGTGGCCGCCGACCCGACCAAGCTCAGGGCCCTCACCACGGTGGTGCGCGAGGCGGTGCGGACGGATCTCAGCATCGAGGAGGTGTACGCCCTGGGCACGCAGCTCGCGAAGTCCAAGCTGAACACCGTGTCGGTGCCCTGGGAGCCGTACGAGGCGGACAAGAACCGGCTCCAGTGGAGCCAGCCGGAGGCGGACAACCTGTTCAGGTCGCTGAAGTAGACAAGTGCGACCGTCGCCGGGCGACGGCGCTCGCCCGGGTGCGGCCGGTCATGACGGCCGCAGGCACGGGAGTACGGCCGGTCGAGGCGATGCCGGCGAGGGCTACGGGCGGTCGCGGTAGAGGCGGCGCAGGGCGATGCCCGCGGCGACGCCGCCCGCGACCGCGCCCACCCCGGCCGCGATGGGCAGCGCCGCCATCGTGGCCTTGCGGCCGGTGCGGAAGTCCTTGATCGGCCAGTCGTGTTTTCTGGCGTGCTCGCGCAGCTCGTTGTCGGGGTTGATGGCCACCGCCCGCCCGACGAGCGACAGCATCGGCAGGTCGTTGGCCGAGTCGCTGTAGGCGGTGCACCGGGTCAGGTCGATCCCCTCGCGGCGGGCCAGCGCGCGCACCGCCTCGGCCTTGGCCGGCCCGTGCAGCAGGTCGCCGACCAGCCGCCCGGTGTAGACGCCGTCGCTGGTCTCGGCGACCGTGCCGAGCGCGCCGGTCAGGCCGAGCCGCTGCGCGATGACCCTGGCCAGCTCGACCGGGGTGGCGGTGACCAGCCAGACCCGCTGTCCGGCGTCGAGGTGGCTCTGGGCGAGCGCGCGGGTGCCGCCCCAGATGCGGTCGGCCATGACCTCGTCGTAGATCTCCTCGCCGAGGCGTACGACGTCGTCGACCTTGGCGCCCGCGACGAACGCCAGGGCCGTCTCCCTGGCGACGGCGATGTGCTCGGGGTTCTCGTTGCCGCGCAGCCGGAAGACCGCCTGCCCCACGGCGAACCTGAACAGGTCGGACGTCGTGAACAGTCCGCGCGTGGCCAGCCCCCTGGCGAAGTGGTAGATCGACGCGCCCCGCATCATCGTGTTGTCCACGTCGAAGAAGGCCGCGACCTGAAGGTCCGGCTCGACAGGCGGCACCGTGACCGCGGCCCGTGCCGCGGCCTCGCCGGCGACCTCGGGCCGCACTGCCTGTCGTCGTCGCATAAGCCGCCACATGCGCTTCAGCTTACTTTCCTACTCAGGCGCGACCAGTCCTTCTATGTAGTCGAGATAGCCTTCTGCCTGCGCGAGTTGGTCGTCGTCGAGCTCCTGGAGCATCGGCTTGACGGCCTCCTCCTGATCTTTCGCGAACTTCTTGATCTTCGGTGAGCGCGGCTCCGCCCGTTCGAGCCGGCTGATGCCGGCCCGGGTCGACTCCTCCATGTCCTTGAGCGTCTTGTCGACCAGAGGGCCCTCGGCCGACGAGCCGAGCAGGCTGGCGACCTCCTTGGCGCGGGTCTGGGCCGAGTCGAGCTCACGCCGGCCGCGTTCGGCCTCGTCGGCGCTGAGGCGTACGAGCGTGCTCTCCGCGGCGCGCTTGAGCGGGTAGAGCGTGTCGCCCGGCACGGCCCGGTAGGTGGCGAACGAGGAGACCATCATCGCCGCCGCCAGCCCCACGGCGGCGAGCTGGGACAACAACGGCTGCCGACGTGCCGGCCGCTGGGCCGGTCGCTGGGCCCGCCGCTGTGCCGCCCGCCCTGACCGCCGCCGGTGTCCGGCCGCCCGCGCGGGCGGCTCGGGCTCCGGCTCGATCGCGCCGGACAGCAGCTCGGCGCGCAGCCGTTCCCTGAAGGCGGGCTCGGGGGCGCCGCCGAGCGGCAGCTCGCGCAGCTCGGTGAGGTGCACGAGCAGGCGCTCCTGCCGCTCGCGCGCGCTACTCATGACAGCTCCCTGACCGTTGCGGCCACAACATCTGCCTAACGAAGGGCGCATGGGGGAGGTTACGCCAGGTCGTGCTTGAGAGCCCTGGCCAGCGCCCGTACGGCACGGAACTGCAGCGCTTTGATCGCTCCACTCTTCTTCCCCATGATCAGCGCGGTTTCCGCGAGCGAGAGGCCGTGCAGGAAGCGCAGCACGACGCATTCCTGTTGTTCGGGATTGAGATCTCGTACGGCACGCAGCACCCGGTCGTTGATGATGGCCGTGACCACGGCGTTCTCGGGAATGTGGGAGCCGTCGAGCGGAACGTCGATCACCTCTCCCGTCGGGATCTCCAGCCGGTAGCGGCCCGACTTGAAGTGGTCGGTCACCAGGTTTCTCGCGATGGTCACGAGCCAGGCCCCGAAGTCGCGGCCCTGCCAGGTGAAGTCGCCGATCCTGCGCAGCGCCCGGAGGAAGGTCTCGCTGGTCAGGTCCTCCGCCAGCGGGTGGGAGCCGACCCGGAAGTAGATGTAGCGGTAGACCAGGTCCACGTAGCGGTCATAGAGCGTGCCAAACGATTGGTTACATCCGTTCTTGGCCAGCATCACCAGCGAACGGAGGTCGTCGGGCGGGTCTTCGCGCACGGCGACCTCGCCCGTCCGGGCAGGTCCAGCGACCGCTGGCGCCAGCAGCCCGGCGAACGGCGACGAGTCAGGCATCCGGTATCCCTAGGGGTAAGGGGTGCGGCGTGCTCGAACACTCTAGAAATCAACCGGAAAATCCACAATCCACAGCATGCTTGCATGACTAGGTGTAATCGGCGGATACCGTGGTGGACCGACCCGTTCCCTCTTCGGCTACCGGCTGGGAGGCATCGTCCGGCAGCATTGGAGTCACCATGGAGATCCTCGTTGCTGTCATAGCTTTTGCCGGTGCGCTCCTGGCCGCGATCGCGGCGGGCGCCCTGATCCAACGACTGCGCGACGATCCTGAGGGATGGTTGATCGCCTGGACCGTTGCAGTCGGTGCGCTGTGCCTGTCCCTGGGCGCGATCGGCATCGGCTATCTCGCGGGCTTCGGCGGCGTCACGTTCCGGATCTATCAGGTGACAGGGTCGTTGCTGGCGCCGCTCTGGCTGGCCGTCGGTCTGGTGCAACTGCTGTCGGAGAAGGTGCCGCCCCGGTTCCTGGCGTGGCTGCTCGGCATCGCGCTGACCTTCGTGGCCACCGTCATCATGGTCCTCGACCCGCTGAAGACCGACGACATGAGCAGGCTCCTGCCCTCGGCCGCCAACCACTGGAACGTCTTCCCCAGCTACCTGCTGGTCGGCGTGCACGTGGTCGACCTGGTGCTCATGCTGGCGATGCTGGTCGTGGCCGGGCTCAAATGGCGCGGTGGCGACGAGTACGACACCGACAACCTGCACGCCACCCTCGTCATCGTCCCGTCGGGGCTGGCCGTCGTGGGCGCCATGCGGTTCGCGGTGCCGCCGCTGTTCACCACGGCGCTGCTGGCCGTGGCCGCGGCGGCGGTCTGGTACACCGTGCTGCGGCCCCTGGCGCCGTACGAGGACGACGACGAGGACGACTTCGACTCCGACGGCGACGCGCGCCCCCCGCGCCGTGACGAGCGCTCTCAGCGCCGCGAGGAGCGTGCCCAGCACCGCGAGGAGCGCGCCCAGCACCGCGAGGAGCGTCCCGTGGCGCTCGACGAGCGCCAGATGCCGCCGGGGGAGCGCCCGATGTTCCGCGACGAGGTGCCCCAGCAGGGCGGCCGCCGGGGCATGCCCGAGCCGGTGCCCGCCGCCGACCCGCCGGCCGCGCCGCCGCGCCGGTCGTCGGGGCTGGGAGACCTGGTCGCCGAGTATCGGGCGGGCGACAGGGAGGTCGACTACGCGTCGCGGATGACGCCGCCGCCCGACGCCGGCCCCTCGACCGGCTACATCATGAACGGCACGCCCTCGCGGCCCGACTACGCGATGCCCGACACCGGCGCCGTCTACCCCGGCGCCGAGCTGTTCACGCCCGCGGCGCAGCAGCAGGCCGACTCCGGCAAGCCCGCGCCGAACATCTACGGCCTGCTCACCGTCTTCACGATCATGGACGGCGCGGGCGACGCGTTCGACCGGCTGGCCGAGGCGACCGTCGAGGCCGTGCGCCGCGGCGAGCCCGACACGCTCATCTACGTCTGCCACGCGGTGAAGTCGGCGCCGCTGCAGCGCATCATCTACGAGCTCTACCGCGACGAGGTGGCCTACCGCGACCACCAGCGGCAGCCGCACGTGGAGCGGTTCGTCAACGACCGGCAGGCCATGGTGCTGGCCACCAACGTCATCGAGCTCAACGTCAACGCCGCGAAGGTGATGCCGCTCCCGATGGTCGCGTACTGACCCCGGGCCCCGCTACGCGCCGAGCGCGGCCCGCAGACGGGCCTCGTCGACCCGCCAGAAGTCGTGCTGCACGCCGTCGATCAGCGTGACCGGGATCATCTCCCCGTATTTCTCACTCAGCTCCTCGGAGGAGTCGATGCCGATCTCCTCCCATGGCACGCCCAGCTCGCCCGCGACCCTGGCAATGATCTCACGCGCGTCGTCACACAGGTGACAGCCGGGCTTGCCGAGCAAGGTGATGCGGTGCATGGAGCAACCGTACCCCGCCGACTTTGTGCATCGGTTCACAAAGGGATTAACCTGAAAGACGGTTCGATTCCGTTCACGCGGTCCCCAAGCCGCCCGTCCCCTGGAGCACCGGCACGTGAAGAGCGCGTCCCAGCCGCGTGACCGCGGCATTCCCGAGGCGACGGTCGCGAGGCTTCCGTTGTACCTCAGGGCGCTGCACGGGATGGCGGAGCGGGGTGTCGCGACCGTCAGCTCGGAGGATCTCGCCGTGGCCGCCGGGGTCAACTCGGCCAAGCTCCGCAAGGACCTGTCACACCTCGGCTCGTACGGCACTCGCGGCGTCGGCTACGAGGTCGAGTACCTCGTCTACCAGATCTCCCGCGAGCTGGGCCTGACGCAGGACTGGGCGGTCGCGATCGTCGGGGTCGGCAACCTCGGCCGCGCGCTGGCCAACTACGGTGGGTTCGTCTCCAGGGGCTTCCGGGTCGCGGCGCTCGTGGACGCCGACCCCGAAGTCGTGGGCGATACCATCGCGGGGTTGAATGTGGAGCACATCGACGAACTGGAAGCCGTGATCAAACGGCGTGGAGTCTCGATCGTGGTTCTGGCGACACCGGCGGCAGCGGCGCAGAAAGTGTGCGATCGCGTGATCGCCGTGGGCGTCACCAGCATCCTGAACTTCGCCCCAGTCGTGCTCTCCGTGCCAGAAAGCGTCGATGTCCGTAAAGTCGACCTATCAATCGAACTGCAGATTCTCGCGTTCCACGAGCAACGCAAGGCTGGGGGGCCACTCATGGCGGTGGACGGTCAATGAGTGTTCTGGCTATCGGACTCAGCCACCGGACGGCTCCGGTGGCCCTGCTGGAGCGCGTCTCGGTCGCCGGCGACGCGCTGGTCAAACTGCTGCACGACGTGCAGCAGGACCCCTGCGTCGCCGAGGCGATGGTGGTCTCGACCTGCAACCGGGTCGAGGTCTACGCGACCGTCGACCGGTTCCACGCCGCCGTCACCGCCGTCAGCACGCTGCTGGGCGAGCACTCCGGCGTACCCGCCGACGAGCTGACGCCGCACCTCTACGTGCACTACGAGGAGCGGGCGGTCGAGCACCTGTTCTCCCTGGTGTGCGGCCTCGACTCCATGGTGGTCGGGGAGGGGCAGATCCTCGGGCAGGTCCGTCAGGCGCTCAAGCTGGGCCAGCGCCACGGCACCGTGGGCGCCACCCTCAACGAGCTGGTGCAGCAGGCGCTGCGGGTCGGCAAGCGGGCCCACCACGAGACCGGCATCGACAAGCACGGGGCCTCCCTCGTCTCCGCGGGCCTCGCCCTGGCGGGCGACCTGGCCGGGCGGCGGGCGCTGGTGGTCGGCGCGGGCTCGATGAGCTCGCTGGCCGCCGTCACGCTCGCCCGCGCCGGGGTCACCGACATCGTGGTGGCCAACCGCACGTACGAGCGGGGCGCCCGGCTGGCCGAGTCCGTCGGGGGCCGGGCGGTCGGGTTCGCCGCCGTGGCCGGCGAGCTGGCCGGGGCCGACATCGTCATCACCTGCACGGGCGCGGGCAAGCACGTCATCACGCCGCCGATGCTCACGCGGCCGGCGTTCCTGCTGGACCTGGCGCTGCCGCACGACATCGACCCGGCCGTGCGCGAGGTGCCCGGCATCACGCTGGTCGACCTGGAGACGATCAAGGACTCGGGCATAGGCTCGCGCGAGGGCGACGCCGTGCAGTCCGTACGCGCGCTCGTCGCGGACGAACTGCGCGCCTACCTCGACGCCGAGCGGGCGGCCAAGGTCACCCCGACCGTCGTGGCGCTGCGCAGCAAGGCGGCCGGGGTGGTCGAGTCGGAGCTGGGCCGCCTCATGATGCGCATGCCCGACCTCGACGAACGGGCGCGCGACGAGGTCGCCATGACCGTCCAGCGGGTGGTCGACAAACTGCTTCACGAGCCGACTGTGCGTGTCAAGCAGCTCGCCACCTGTCCAGGAGGCGATCATTATGCGGAAGCCCTGCGTGAGCTGTTCAACCTGGATCCGAAGATGCCCGAGGCCGTGAGGGAGGTGGAGCTGTGACGTCCCGGTCCGGCGCGCTGCGGCTCGGCACCCGCCGCAGCCTCCTGGCGACCACGCAGTCCCAGACCGTGGCCGACGCCACCACCGAGCGCACCGGGTGCGCCGTCGAACTCGTCGGCGTCACGACCTTCGGCGACGTCACCAAGGCCCACCTCGCCCAGCTCGGCGGCACAGGGGTGTTCGTCAGCGCGCTGCGCGACAAGATCGCCGAGGGTGAGATCGACTTCGCCGTCCACTCGCTGAAGGACCTGCCGACCACGCAGGACCCGCGCTTCACGCTGGCCGCCATCCCCGCCCGCCACGACCACCGCGACGCGCTGGTCGGCGCGCACAAGTTCGCCGACCTGCCGCCCGGCGCCCGGGTCGGCACCGGGTCGCCGCGGCGCGTCGCCATGCTCAGCGCGCTGCGTCCCGACCTCGAGTACGTGGCCATCCGCGGCAACGCCGACACGCGCATCGAGAAGGTCAACTCCGGTGAGCTGGACGCGGTCGTCCTGGCCTCGGCCGGCCTGACCAGGCTCGGCCGCAGCGCCGACATCGCCCAGGTCTTCGAGATCGAGGAGCTGCTGCCCGCGCCGGGACAGGGCGCGCTGGCCGTGGAGTGCGGCTCCGACCGCCCCGACCTGATCGAGCTCCTGAGCGTGCTCGACGACCCGCACACCCGCACCGCGGTGACCGCCGAACGCGCCGTGCTGAGCGCCCTGGAGGCCGGGTGCTCGGCTCCGGTGGGTGCTTTCGCGCTCGATGACGGGCACACTCTGAACCTGACCGCTGTGGTCGTCTCCATCGACGGCCGCGAAGCGGTCCGCAAGTCCGCCGCCGGCTCTCCTTCGGAGTCAGCGAACCTGGGTCGCCTCCTCGCGGCCGAGATGATCGCCGAAGGGGCCGACAGATTGATGGGGGAGCATTCCCATTGAGCTCCGATAGTCCGACCTCCGGTTTCGTCGCGTTCGTGGGCGCGGGTCCCGGTGATCCCAACCTGCTCACGCTCCGCGCCGCCGAGCTGCTCGGCAAGGCCGACGCGGTGGTGCTCGACGAAGAGACGCAGACCCCGCTGCTGCGTCACTGCCGCGAAGGCGTCGAGATCGCCGAGGGCGACTTCGTCCAGCGCGCCGCACGCGGGCAGCTCGTGGTACGCCTGGTCGAGGGCGACCCCATGCTGTTCTCCTCGATCACCGAGGAGGTCGCGGCCTGTGCCGCGGCGGAGGTGGACTTCGAGATCGTGCCCGGCGTGCCGCCCGCGACCGCCGTGCTCACCTACGCCGGCATCCCGCCCGCGACCGACGTGCCCGAGTTCCGGGTCGTCGACGCCGCCCAGGACCAGGACTGGGCCGTGCACGCCGCCTGCCGCGGCACGCTGGTCATCTACAACGGCATCGGCGACGCCGTGGCCATCGGCAAGGCGCTGGTGGCCGGCGGCAAGCCCGACACCACGCCCGTCGCGGTCAGCAGCGGCGGCACCACGACCGAGCAGTACACCGTGGTGTCCTCGCTCGGCCGGCTCCAGGCCGACCTCAAGCACGCCGGCATGACCGAGCCAGGGCTGATCGTGGTGGGCGAGGCCGTGCGGATGCGCGACAAGCTGTCGTGGTTCGAGACCAAGCCGCTGTTCGGGTGGCGGGTGCTGGTGCCCCGTACGAAGGAGCAGTCGCGCAGCCTGTCCGAGCAGCTCATCTCGTACGGCGCGGTGCCGGAGGAGGTGCCGACCATCTCGGTCGAGCCGCCGCGCACCCCGCAGCAGATGGACCGTGCGATCAAGGGCCTGGTCACCGGCCGCTACGAGTGGGTGGCCTTCACCAGCGCGAACGCGGTCAAGGCCGTCCGCGAGAAGTTCGAGGAGTACGGCCTCGACGCCCGCGCCTTCGCCGGGCTCAAGGTGGCCGCCGTGGGCGACGCGACCGCGCGGGCCCTGGTCGAGTTCGGGGTCAAGCCCGACCTGCTGCCGTCCGGTGAGCAGTCGTCGGAGGGGCTGGTGGCCGAGTGGCCGCCGTACGACTCGATGCTCGACCCGATCAACCGGGTGCTGCTGCCGCGGGCCGACATCTCCACCGACACGCTCGTGGCCGGGCTGACCGAGCTGGGCTGGGAGTGCGACGACGTCACCGCGTACCGCACCGTGCGGGCGGCCCCGCCGCCCGCGCCCATCCGCGAGGCCATCAAGGGCGGCGGCTTCGACGCCGTGCTCTTCACGTCGTCGTCCACCGTACGCAACCTCGTGGGCATCGCGGGCAAGCCGCACAACGTCACCGTGATCGCGGTCATCGGGCCGCAGACGGCCAAGACGGCCGACGAGTTCGGGCTCCGGGTCGACGTCATGGCCGACAAACCGTCCGCCTCCGCCTTGGCCGCCGCGGTGGCCGAGTTCGGGGCCAAACAGCGTCAGGCGGCCCTGGCGGCGGGCGACACGCCGCGCAGGCCCTCGCAGAACCGCCGGGGCGCCAGAAGGAGAGCCAAATGAGCGCACGATTCCCCGTCGCCCGCCCCCGCAGGCTGCGGCGCAACCCCGCGCTGCGCCGGATGGTGGCGGGCACCAGGTTGCACCCCGCCGACCTGATCCTGCCCATGTTCACCAAGGAGGGCATCGCCGAGCCGCAGCCGGTGGCCTCGATGCCCGGCGTCGTGCAGCACACCCGCGACTCGCTGCGCAAGGCCGCCCGCGAGGCCGCCGAGGCGGGCGTCGGCGGGATCATCCTGTTCGGCGTCCCCGCCGTGAAGGACGCCCGCGGCTCGGCCGCCGACGACCCCGACGGCGTGCTGCAGGTGGCCCTGCGCGACGTGACCGCCGAGGTCGGCGACGCCATCGTGGTGATGGCCGACACGTGCCTCGACGAGTTCACCGACAACGGGCACTGCGGGATCCTCACCCCGTCCGGCGACGTGGACAACGACGCCACCCTGGAGCGGTACGCCTCGATCGCGGTGGCCCAGGCCGAGGCCGGGTCGCAGATGGTGGCGCCGAGCGGGATGATGGACGGCCAGGTGGGCGCCATCCGCGCCGCCCTCGACGGGGCCGGTCACGCGAACGTGCCGATCCTGTCCTACTCCGTCAAATACGCCTCCGCCTTCTACGGCCCGTTCCGCGAAGCCGCCGAGTGCGCACCGCAGTTCGGCGACCGCGGCACCCACCAGCAGGACCCGGCGGGTCCGCTGGAGGAGGCGCTGCGCGAGGTCCGTCTCGACCTGGCAGAGGGCGCCGACGCGGTCATGGTCAAGCCCGCGCTGGCCTACCTCGACGTCATCACCCGCGTCCGCGACGAGGTGGACGTGCCGGTCGCCGCCTACCAGGTCAGCGGCGAGTACGCGATGGTCGAGGCCGCCGCGGCCAACGGCTGGGTCGACCGGGACCGGATGATCATGGAGTCGCTGGTCGCGATCAAGCGGGCCGGGGCCGACCTGATCCTGACGTACTGGGCCACGGAGGTGGCACGAACGCTCTAACCAAGGGGTTTCCCGTCAACTCGTGGGACGTGTGGGTTAGAGTTGCATGACAAGTGCTGGTGTGTCCCGCGTGTGCGTTGGTGCAGACTCCGCTGGTCGCGCTGGCCGTGTGCCGCGGCCCGCCGCAGGCGCGGATCCCGCGACCTGCCGGTCGGCCGCTGAAGACGGCCGACCGTGCCGCCCGGAGCCGGGGCCTGCTCAGGCGCTGTTACTCGACGGGAGACACCAATGGTGGGGGTACCACTGGCTCGGCGTACCAAAAAGCGGTCGCGGCCGACACGCATCGAGGCCGTGCTCGAATACGCCGCCCTGGGCTGGCCCGTCGTACCGGGCGCCTATCCGCTGCGCCACGGGCCGCGCGCCTGTTCCTGTGACAGGGTCGGCTGTCCCGACCCGGGCGCCCATCCGCTCTCGCCCGCCTGGCACGTGCAGGCCACGACCGACCCCGCCCTGCTCACGCGCTGGTGGCAGAACGAGCCCGAGGCCGGGGTGATCGTGCCCACGGGGCGCGTGTTCGACGTCTTCGACGTACCGCTCGCCTCCGGCCTGTCGGCGCTCACGCGAATCGACGCCGCCGGAGCACACCCGGGCCCGGTCGCCGCCAACGGCGACCGGGTCCTGTTTTATGTGGCCACCCGGGGCAACCCTGAGGACGAGGACGAATGGTGGTCGTGTCAGCTCGACTGCGACCCGGCGACCATCGACGACACGCCGGGGCTGCGCTGGCACTGCCGCGACAGCTACGTCCTCGCGCCGCCCTCGGCGCTGCCCGGCGGCCAGTCCGTCGCCTGGCTACGCCCTCCCGACGGCCGCCCGCTCCCCGACCCGCTGCGCCTCCTGGAGTGGCTGGCCGACTGAGCTCAGAACCGGCGGAGGTCGCGCTGCCACAGTGCGGAGCTGTCGATGGGACAGAGGCTCAAGCGAGCGCTTCTCTCCATGCGGCCTTCTCCGCCAGACGCGCTGCCTCGGCCTGGTCGAACTCGCCCCGCTGAGCGCGTGCCGCGAGCTTCCCCAGCGCTTCGAGCCGCCTGCCCCGCGCGACGTACTCCCGGAGAGGTACTCCCGGAGAGCGAGAGCGAAGAGCGTGTGCGGCGCCACTATGCCGTGCCTTGTGCCCGATCTCGGGGGTGGTGGCCGGCGCGGCTAACCTTGGTTCCCGTGAGCCGTACACAGAACTCCGAGGACCTGTTCGCCCGCGCCCGCGCGATCGTGCCGGGAGGCGTCAACTCCCCGGTACGCGCGTTCGGCGCGGTGGGCGGCACCCCCCGCTTCATGGCCTCGGGCTCCGGCCCCTACATCATCGACGTCGACGGCAACCGCTACGTCGACCTGGTGTGCTCGTGGGGCCCGATGATCCTCGGCCACCGCCACCCCGCCGTCGTCGAGGCCGTCTCCGGGGCCGTGGCCGCCGGTTTCTCCTACGGCACCGCCACCCCGGGCGAGGTCGAGCTGGCCGAGGAGATCGTGGCCAGGGTGGCGCCCGTCGAGAAGGTGCGCCTGGTCAGCTCGGGCACCGAGGCGACGATGAGCGCCGTGCGGCTGGCCCGTGGGTTCACCGGGCGGTCAAAGGTGATCAAGTTCGCGGGGTGCTACCACGGGCACGTCGACGCGCTGCTGGCCGCGGCCGGGTCGGGGGTGGTGACGTTCGGGCTGCCCGACACGCCCGGCGTGACGGGGGCGTCGGCGGCCGACACGATCGTGCTGCCGTACAACGACGTCGCGGCCGTCGAGGAGGCGTTCGCCACGGCCGACGTCGCGTGCGTGATCACGGAGGCGTGCCCGGCGAACATGGGCGTCGTCCCGCCGCTCGACGGTTTCAACGCGCGCCTGCGCGAGCTGTGCACGGCC
This sequence comes from Nonomuraea antimicrobica, assembly GCF_039536965.1. Lineage (NCBI taxonomy): Bacteria > Bacillati > Actinomycetota > Actinomycetes > Streptosporangiales > Streptosporangiaceae > Nonomuraea > Nonomuraea antimicrobica. The sequence continues at coordinate 188,896 of NZ_BAAAZP010000049.1, forward strand.
CACGGCGCGCTGCTCGTCGTGGACGAGGTGCTGACGGGCTTCCGCGTCTCCCCGGCGGGCTGGTACGGCCTCGACCCGGTCGACGCCGACCTGATGACGTTCGGCAAGGTGATGGGCGGTGGGCTGCCGGCGGCGGCGTTCGGCGGCCGGGCCGACGTGATGGCCTGCCTCGCGCCGGAGGGCCCCGTCTACCAGGCGGGCACCCTGTCGGGCAACCCGCTGGCCTGCGCGGCCGGCCTGGCCACGCTGCGGGCCCTCGACGCCGAGGCGTACGCGCGGGTCGACGCCGCCGCGCTGAAGGTGGGGGAGGCGGCCTCCGAGGCGCTGGGCGCGGCGGGGGTGCCGCACCGGCTGCAGCGGGCGGGCAGCCTGTTCTCGATCTTCTTCACCGAGTCGCGGGTCACGAACTTCGCCGAGGCCAAGGCCCAGAACACCGACGCGTTCACGGCGTTCTTCCACGCGATGCTCGACCAGGGCGTCTATCTGCCGCCGTCGGCGTACGAGGCGTGGTTCCTGTCGGCCGCGCACGACGACGAGGCGCTCAACCGGATCGCCGACGCTCTCCCCGCGGCGGCGAAGGCGGCCGCCGCCGTCCTGTGACCGACGGGGCGGCTACCTGAGGGGGCGTGCCGCCGTAGCGGCGACGGCAAGGGGCTCACCATGCGCCGAGCCCGCTCAGCGAGCGGGCTTCTCGTAGCGGATGCGCTGGTCGCGCGCCTGCTCGGCGAGCACCTTGAGGTACGACACGGGGGTGGGCTGCGGCTTCTTCGTCTTCAGTATTCTCATGCAACTATTTTCATCTGCTACACATTCAACGACAAGCGAGACTTTCTACGCTAAACCATTTAGGCTGGCTTACATGTTGGACTTGAACCGGCTCAAGGCCCTTCACGCGGTGCACGTCTACGGGTCGGTCGGCGCGGCGGCCGAGGCGCTCATGGTCACCCCGTCGGCGGTCTCGCAGCAGATCGCCAAACTGGAGCGGGAGACCGGCGCGCGGCTCATGGAGCGCAGCGGGCGCGGCGTACGCCTGACCGACGCCGCCGGCCTGCTGGCCGAGCACGCCGAGCGCATCCTCGCCCTGGTCGAGACCGCGGAGGCCGACTTCGAGGCGCTCCGGGGCGAGGTCGTCGGCCGGCTCAACATCGCCGCCTTCCCCACAGCCGTGCGCGGCCTGATGCCCGGCGCGCTGGTCTCGCTCAGGCAGCGCCACCCCGACCTGTGGGTGCAGCTCACCGAGCGCGAGCCGGAACGCGTGGTACGCGACGTCTCCAGGGGCGAGCTGGACCTGGGCGTCATCCAGGACTGGCTCAACCGCCCCATGGCCCTGCCCGAGGGCCTGTCCAAGGCCACGCTGCTCGACGACGTGGCCGACGTGGCCATGCCCGCGGCACACCCGCTGGCCGGAGAGCGGGAGATCGAGCTGGCCGCGCTGCACGGCGAGCAGTGGATCAGCTCCTCGCCCGGCACGGTCTGCCACGACTGGCTGGTCTTCACGCTGCGCAGCGCCTCGCTGGAGCCGGTGATCGCCTGCATGGCCGACGAGTACCCGACCCAGCTCGCCCTGGTGGCCGCGGGCCTGGGCTGCGCGATCGTGCCGCGCCTCGGCCGCGACTGCGTGCCCGCGGGCACCCGGCTCGTCCCCATCCGGCCGCGCCAGTCGCGGCGCATCTACGCGGTGTGGCGTACGGACGCGGCCCGTCGTCCCGCGATCAGGGCCATGGTGGAGGCGCTGGCGGAGGCGAGCAGGAAACAGGAGAACGCCTGGGCGGTGAACTGAGGGTGTCCGTATCCGGTGCGGGCGCTGACGGCACGGCCCGGGCGAGCGGATAGGCTGTGCCCACCATGGCTGAAACCACCGTCGTCCACCTGCTGCGCCACGGTGAGGTGCACAACCCGTTGGGCATCCTGTACGGCAGGCTGCCGGGCTATCACCTGTCCGAGACAGGTCAGCTCATGGCCGAGACGGTCGCCAAGGCGATCGGCGGCCGCGACATCGTCGCGCTCTACAGCTCGCCGCTCGAGCGCGCCGTGGAGACGGCGACCCCGCTCGCCGACAAGCTCGGTCTGGAGATCGTCCAGGACGACCGGCTGATCGAGGCGGGCAACTTCCTGCAAGGGCGCGTCGTGGGCAAGGATCTCCGGGTGCTGCGCGACCTGCGCAACTACCGCTACTTCTGGAACCCGCTGCGCCCGTCCTGGGGAGAGCCCTACCCGGTCATCGTGCGGCGCATGAAGTCGGTGATCGACGAGGCCAGGGCCGCCGCGCGCGGCCACGAGGCGGTGCTCGTCAGCCACCAGCTCCCGATCTGGGCCATCAGGTGCGCCGCGGAGGGCCGCAGGCTCTGGCACGATCCGCGGCGCCGGCAGTGCACGCTGGCCAGCCTCACCACGCTCATGTTCGCCGGCGATCGCCTGGTCAGCATCGGCTACAGCGAGCCCGCCGGATCGCTGCAGACCGGACGGCCGATCCCCGGGGCCTGATGTCCGGGGCGCGCGGGCACCCCGGTAGAGTTGCAAGCTCTACCGGTTGTAGTACAAGGAGATCTTCCTCCGTGCGCGCCAAGTCCTTCCCCCTTCTCCTGCTGGCCGTGCTCGTCGCCGGTTGCGCGGGCAACCAGAGCGGTCAGCCGCAGGCAGGCGACACCAGGTTCGTCGCCGGCGACGGGAAGATGCAGGTGTTCGAGGCGGCCGAGCGTAAACCGGCGCCCGTGGTCGAGGGGCCGACCCTCGACGGCGGCACCGCCTCGCTGGCGGCGCACAAGGGCAAGGTCGTGGTGCTCAACTTCTGGGCGTCGTGGTGCGGGCCCTGCAGGGCCGAGGCGCCGGTGCTCAAGGAGGTCGCCGCGAAGACGAAGGACACCGGCGTGCAGTTCCTCGGCGTCGACTTCAAGGACCGCCAGGCCGACGCGCAGGCGTTCGAGCGCACCGAGCAGACCGGTTACCCGCACATCTTCGACCAGCCCGGCAAGGTCGCGCTGGCCTTCCAGGGCACGGTGCCGCCCGCGGCCATCCCGTCCACGCTCATCATCGACAAGCAGGGCCGCATCGCGGCCAGGGCGCTGGGCGCGGTCAAATACACCGACCTGATGAACACGGTGACCAAGGTGCGCGATGAGTGAAGTCGTCGCCTCCGGCTCGCTGCTGCTGGCCGTGCCCATCGCGGTGCTGGCCGGGGTGGTGTCGTTCCTGTCGCCGTGCGTGCTGCCGCTGGTGCCCGGCTACCTGTCCTACGTCACCGGCATGAGCGCCGACCCCAAGCGGGGCCGGCTGGTGCTGGGGGCGGCGCTGTTCGTGGCCGGGTTCGGGCTGGTGTTCGTGCTCAGCGGGGCGCTGTTCGGCGGCCTCGGGTCGGTCATGCTGGGCAACGCCGTCCACATCACGCGGGTGCTCGGCGTGCTGACCATCGTGCTCGGGCTGGCGTTCCTGGGCGTGGTGCCGGGGCTGATGCGCGACGTGCGCATCCACCGCATGCCCGCCGCGGGGCTGGCGGGCGCGCCGCTGCTCGGGGTGGTGTTCGGCCTGGGCTGGACCCCCTGCATCGGGCCCACCCTGGCCGTCGTGCTCACGCTCGGGCTCAACGAGGGCAGCGCCGGGCGGGGCGCCCTCCTGGCCATGGCGTACGCGCTGGGCCTGGGCCTGCCCTTCGTGGCCGCGGCGCTCGCCTACAGCAAGGCCCTGCGGACGTTCCGGGCCATTCGCAAGCATTCGCGCCTGATCACCCGGGTCGGCGGCGGCATGATGGTGGCCGTCGGCGTCCTGCTCGTGACCGGGCTATGGGGAGAGATGATCGCGGCCATGCAGGGGCTGATCGGCTCGTTCGAGCCGGTGATCTGATGAGCGTCGAAGAGCTGGAGCGGACGAAGGCGCCCGAGCGGCAGGCGTTCGGGGCGACGGCCTGGCTGCGCTGGGTCTGGCGCACGCTCACCTCGATGCGGACGGCGCTGATCCTGCTGTTCCTGCTCGCGCTGGGCTCGGTGCCCGGCTCGCTGGTGCCGCAGCGCGGCGTCGACCCCGACAAGGTCGCCCGGCTCTACGAGCAGAACCCGGGCCTGGCCGAGTGGTACGACCGCTTCCAGCTCTTCGAGGTGTTCACCTCGGCCTGGTTCGCGGCGGTCTACCTGCTGCTGTTCACCTCGCTGATCGGCTGCATCATCCCGCGCACCGCGACCTACCTGCGCGAGCTGCGCCGCAAACCGCCCGCCGCCCCGAAGAACGTGTCCCGCCTGCCGCACGCCGCCTCGTTCGAGGGTGAGCTGGAGGTCGCGGAGGCCGCCGCGCGGCTGCGTAAGCTGCGCTTCCGGGTCGTGACCGGCGACGGCTGGGTGTCGGCCGAGAAGGGCTTCCTGCGCGAGACCGGCAACCTGTTCTTCCACATCGCGCTGCTCGGCATCCTGCTCGCGATCGGCGCCGGCTCCCTCTTCGGCTACCGGGGCAACGTGCTGGTCGTCGAGGGCGACGGGTTCGCCAACACCGTGGCCGCCTACGACCGCTTCATCCCGGGCAGCCAGGTCTCGGCCGAGTCGCTGGAGCCGTTCTCGTTCCAGCTCGCCGACTTCAAGGTGGCCTACCAGGTCACCGGCGACAAGCGCGGGCAGGCGCTCGATTACACGGCCCGGCTCAAGGTCAACGACTCGCCGCAGTCGTCGGCCCGCGACTACGACCTCAAGGTCAACGAGCCGCTGGAGATCGACGGCACGCAGACCTACCTGATCGGCAACGGTTACGCGCCCGTCTTCAAGGTCACCGACGGCAAGGGGCAGGTGGCCTACGAGGGGCCCGTGCCCTGCCTGATCGAGGACAAGACCACGATGACCTCGGGCTGCGTGGTCAAGGTGCCCGACGCGCAGCCGGCGCAGCTCGGTTTCCTGCTGCAGTTCATGCCCACCAGCGTGCCGCTGACCGACGGCGGCCACGCCTCGGCCTTCCCCGGCGAGCTGAATCCCGAGGTGCAGATCCTCGGCGCGTTCTCCGGCGACCTGGGGATGCGCTCGGGCAGGCCGCAGTCGGTCTACGAGCTGGCCGAGCCCGAGTTGCTGAAGAAGCTCAAGCCTCTGGTCATGGGGTCCGCCACGGCCAAGCCGCTGGCCGTGGGGCAGTCGGTCGACCTGCCCGACGGGGCGGGCAAGATCGAGTTCACCGGCGTGAAGGAATGGATCACGCTCCAGATGGCCTACGACCCGGGGCGCCTGCCCGCCCTGGTGGCCGCGGCCACCGCCGTCGTCGCCATCGCGCTCTCACTCATGATCCGCCGCCGCAGGGTGTTCGTACGGATCGGCGAGGGCCGGGTCGACGTGGGCGGTCTGACCCGTGCAGAGGGCTCAGCGGCGGGCTTCGCCGAGGAGTTCGCCGACATCGTCAAGGTTCTATCAGCGGGAGTGAAGGATGAACGCTGAGCAACTCGCCGAGCTGAGCGACCTTTTCGTCGTAGCGGCCGTTCTGCTCTACGTCGTCGCCATGGTCGGGTTCGCGATCGAGCTGGCCTTCGACCGGGCGCGTCCCGGCAAGGCGAAGGCCGCCACGAGGCGGGAGGTCGAGGCCAGGCAGCCGGTCGCGGTCGGCGCGTCTGGCGGCGACACCACCACCACCACTGGAGCGGTGGAGGAGGCCGAGACGCCCGCCGCGCCCGCCGCGCCTCCGGCGTGGGCCCCCAAGGCCGGCACCGTGGCCCTCGTGCTCGCCTGGGTCGGCTGGGCCGCCAACTTCGGCGCCCTCGTCACCCGCGGCCTGGCCGTCGACCGGTGGCCGTGGGGCAACATGTACGAGTTCGTGGTGGCCATCTGCTTCGCCGCCGTGTCGGCGTTCCTCGGCACCCAGGTCCGCCACAACGTGCGCTTCCTCGGCGCGTTCGTCATGGTCATCAGCGCGCTCGGGCTCGGGCTGGCGGTCAGATACTTCTACACCGTCGCGGGGCCGGTGGTGCCCGCGCTCGACTCGTACTGGATCGCCATCCACGTCTCCGCGGCGATCATCGCCAGCGGCCTGCTGGCCCTGGCCGGTGTCGCGGGGGTGCTCTATCTGGTGCGCGGCGACGGGATGTCACGCCTGCCCTCCCGCGCCGACCTGGAGAAGGTGGCGCACCGGGCGATCGTCTTCGCCTTCCCGCTCTGGACGTTCGCCGTCATCGCGGGCGCGCTGTGGGCGGACCGGGCGTGGGGCCGCTACTGGGGCTGGGACCCCAAGGAGGTGTGGTCGTTCATCACCTGGGTGGCCTACGCCGCCTATCTGCACGCCAAGGTGACGGCGGGCTGGCGGGGCAGGGCCGCGACGATCGTGCAGCTCGTGGCGTTCGGGTGCCTGCTGTTCAACCTGATCGGGGTCAACATCTTCATCGACGGGCTGCACAGCTACGCCGACGTGAAGTGACCCCGCCGGGAGCTAGCTCAGGTCGTCGCCGCGCATCCGCCGGTCGAGGTCGCGAAGGAAGTCGGGGTCGTCGTCCGGCCCCTTCGGCGCGCCCGGACCCGGGGGCACGGGCCAGGCGGCGCGCGGGGCCCGCGGACGGCCGCGCGCCATCCACACCAGGCCGCCGAGCAACGGGATCAGCACGACGATGAGGATCCAGAGCGCCTTTGGTACGTTCCTGACCTCGTCTTCAGGCGTCGTGACGACGTCGAACAACGAGAAGAGCCAGAAGGCCAGCAGCGCGAGGCCGATCAGAACACCTGCCATGTCCCGAACTGTAAGCCATGTAGCTGTGTGATCGTGCTGCCCGATGTCCCATTTCGGATGACTAGCGGAAGATCGGCGTCGTACGGTGGAAACCGATCCGACGGTGTCCATGGGACTTCACGGGGCGTTGAGGGGTGCGATGGCCTTTTCTCACGACAAGGGTCCCGGTGACAGAGGGCGGCACCGGCGCGGCCGTTGGTGGCGGCGTGGCTCGTATTTGTTCTCGCGCCGCACCGAGTCGCCGCCCGAAGCCGACCGCTCGTTCTGGTCCAGCGTCCGCGAGAGGCGCCAGGAGGCCCGCGCGGCGGCCAGGGGTCTCAACGGCGCGGAGCGGCGCCATTGGCCGGGAGACGACGGGCTGAAGGGGCGGCCCGAGCGAGGCCGGGGTGGCGAGCCCGAGAGGAGGATGTGGCCGGGCGGCGAGGCGAAGGAGCGGACGCCGCGGCACCCGCAGGAGACGACCTGGGACGCCTTCGACGTACGCGAGCGCGGCGAGCGGCTGCCCGCCGCCGTGGTCGTCGACCGGCCCCGCTACACCTGGTACGACTTCGAGCTCGCCGACCAGCCCCTCAGAGCCCGGCCCAACCGGCCCGACCTGCCCTCGCTCGGCGACGGCCTGCGCCACTGCGGCGCGCTCGAGTCGATCCTGCACCGCCAGTGGGACGCCAGGCTGGGCCCGCCGCCCGCGGACGTCGTCAGGGCCGTGGAGAGCCTGGCCAGGCTGCCCGACCGGCTGAAGGAGCTGCTGGCGGCCCGGCTGGAGGGCATCTACGTCGGCCCTGGAGGCGTGCCCGACCTCGACGACATGGGCTACTTACGCGGTGCGCCGCTTCCATCAGGGCGCGCGACCTGGGACATCTGCGCGGGAGCGTACGGCGACCGCAAGATCGTCGTAGGCGACCGTCCCTCACCCACGCCTGACGTGATGATGCACGAGGTCGGTCACGCCATCGACGACGTCGACTCGTTCTACGGGGAGTGGGTGTCGGATTCACCGGAGTTCGTACGCCTCTACGAGGCCGCCGCGCCGCTGCTGACCTCGACCTTCCACCGCCAGGGCGGCGGGCTCGGCCGCAAGGAGTTCTTCGCCGATGCCTTCGCCGCCATCGCCGCCCGCCAGCGTCCCGCGCTCGTGGACATGCTCGGGGGCGACACGCGCATGGCGCTCGACATCATGCTGTTCTTCAACCGGCGCTACGGAATCTAGGTGATCGGCCATGTACGTCATCCGGCTCGCGGACGGCACCTTGCGCGTACCGCAGAGCCTGACCAGCGAGGACGGGCGACTGATCGGCAACGCGTACGTGGAGGTCCAGCCCGATGACCCCGACTACGAGCAGTGGTTGCCGGAGTCGCTGACCGAGGAGGAGGCCGAGTTGCGCCGCCGCCGCTGGGAAGAGGAGAACGACGACCTGGAGCGGGAGTTCCTGGCCTTCAAGGCGGAGCAGGAGGACGCCTGAGCGGGGGAGGCGTACGTCGGCCTGAGCTACCGGACAGGCGCCAGCCACGGTCGGCGGATGGCGCCGCCCCGTACCTCCCGTACGTACGTGTGGCCGGAAAGCACGCGAACAGTGGGTCCCGCCAGCGGTGATCCTGGCGGCTAGGGCCGCGGATCAGGCGGCCCACCGTGCAGGATCACCGACTTGACGGAACGTCAGACGCGCGGGGACTCACCTGCCGGCCTGTCGGCCGTGAGAACATCCTCGCCTCGCAGAAGGGCGTGGACTTCCGACTCGCGGAAGCGCCGGTGCCCTCCGGGGGTGCGGATACTGCTGATGCGGCCTGCCGCAGCCCAGCGCGTAACCGTCTTTGGGTCAACCCGGAAGAGGGCGGCAACCTCTCCTGGGGTCAGCAGACGCTCGCTGCTACTCTCCACCAATCTCTCCCCCTCGCATCCCGCTTCCTGCCAGCGGGCGGACAGGTACCAGTGTGTCGAGCGAAGCCCGATTTATCCGTGGTTTTCTACAAAGATCACGGGTTGTTATCGGCTGACTGCCCGATTGTTATATGATAGAGCCTCTTTGGGGCTCTCGTGGGTGTTTCTTTACGAAACTCCCTAACTGGGAACAGTAGCAGTGCTCGCGTCCGATGCGAAGAGCGACCGCTCCACAGGTCGGAGTAACCTCGAACCCGTGCGTCCAGTTCTCGTTTACACCCTGCTGCGGATCCTGCTGTTTGGCGTGACCTTCGGTGTCCTCTGGCTGCTCGGGCTGCAACAGCCACTGTTGCTGATCGTGGTGTCCTTCTTGATCAGCGGAGTGGCCAGCTACGTGTTGCTGTCCAGGCAGCGTGACGCCGTGAGCGAGCGTCTCAGCGCCAAGGTCGACCGTCCGAAGCCGCAGAACGACTAGGGCAGGGGGAACATGCCAATCCGGGCATGGTACTCCCGTCCGAGTCGTGTTGTGTCACTACCGACAAGTAGTCCACTGCTGTGCGCGTAAAACGCCTTCACGCCGATCCCCCGCTCGCGTCCGGGATTCCAACTCAGCGCCTTTCCCGTACGCGGATGAATGGCCCCGATGCCCTCACGCGCCACCGCGCCGGGGCCCGCCGAGTCGCGTCCGCGGGGATTGTCCAGCCAGCGCTGGTGCCCGCCGACATACACGGCGGCCCCGGTCACCGCGACCGCGTAGAGCGAATCGCCGCCCGTGGCGTTCACCCAGGTCGGCTTGATGGCCGTGCCCTTGGCGTGGGTCTCGAACCGTGCCGTGGTGTCGCACATCCCGCCCCTGGGGCCGCCCGTGGTGACGACCGCGAAATAGCGGCCGTCGGGGGAGAAGTCGAGGCCGCGCACGTACGAGGGGAAGGCGCTGCTGTTGCACGGGCGCGCGTACGCGTCGGTGCGCCACGGGGCCACCCTGGCGGTGCGGCCGCTGATGTCGATCAGCCCGAGCTGCGGCCGGGACTGGCCGCCCAGCGTGGTGAACGAGCCGTCCACGGCCAGCCTGCCGCCTGAGACGGCCAGCGCGTAGACCTTCACCTTTGCCGTCAGCGGATCGTCCGGCGCGATGTCGAAGGCCGGGTCGGCCGCTCCAGTGGCGGCGTCGAGCCTGGCCAGCGCGACGCGCGGGCTGACGAAGTCGCCGCCGACGTAGAGCTTGGCGCCCTGCCTGGCCAGCGAGGTCACCATGCCCCCGCCGATGCGCGGCTCGAAGCCGGCCACCAGCGAGCCGTCGGCCAGGCGCACCCGGGCCAGCCCGCGCGCTCGCTGGTTGTCGACGCCGTGGAACTCGCCGCCGACGTAGACGGTGCCGTCGTCTCCGGCGGCCAGGCCGTAGACCGGGCCCGCCACGCTCGGCGCGAAGCCGGGCAGGATGCGACCGGTGACCAGGTCATAGGCGAACAGGTTGGCCCGTGGCTGGGCCGTACGGCGGGCCGAGTCGGCGACCTCGGTGAACGAGCCGCCGACGACGACGGTGCGCCCGACGACGGCTATGGCGTTGACGATGCCGTCGAGCACGTGAGGGGTGCTGTCGACCGGGTCGGCCGACACGACCCGCGAATGCGGGACGGGGGTCGAGGCGATGATCGCCGCAAGGGCGACACGGGCAAACATTCGCCAATATCTAGCAGACGTTCGGTAATCATGAGACTACTTTCCGTTGATTGTCCCAGATGGGCATGACAGCGACCCCGAGGGCCCGTCGCAATAGGCTGTGGGGCATGACGCGCGCTCAGTTGGACAAACAGCCGGACGAGGTCGCCGCGATGTTCGATCGCACCGCCCGGCGCTACGACCTGGTCAATGACGTGATCTCCCTCGGGCAGGTCAGGCTCTGGCGCAAGGCGGTGGCCGCCGCCGTCGACGCCGGTCCGGGTGAGCTCGTCCTCGATCTGGGGGCGGGCACGGGCACGTCCACCGACGCGTTCACCACGCTGGGCGCGCGGGCGATCGCCTCCGACTTCTCCCTCGGCATGCTGAGCACGGGGGTGCGCAGGCACGGCGGAAACGCGCTGTCGGGGCCCGGGGTGCCGTTCATCGCGGGTGACGCGCTGCGGCTGCCGTTCGCCGACGACGCGTTCGACGCGGTGACGATCTCGGTGGCGCTGCGCAACGTGCACGACACCGCGCGGGCGCTGCGGGAGATGCTCCGCGTGACGCGGCCGGGCGGGCGGCTGGTGGTGCTGGAGTTCTCCCACGTGACGGTGGGTGCGTTCGACCTGGTCTACCGCGAATACCTGATGCGGCTGCTGCCGAAGGTGGCCACGGTGTTCGGCTCCAACGACGACTCCTACGAGTATCTGGCCGAGTCGATCAGAGACTGGCCCGACCAGCGCACCCTGGCCCGCACGATCCAGGACGCCGGGTGGGAGCGGGTGGCCTGGCGCAATCTCAGCATGGGGATCGTCGCGATACATCGGGGATTCAAGCCCGCCTGACCCTGACCGCTGGCCTTTTCTGTCCTTGCTGTTTTTGGTCGGCCCGTTTTCCTGGGTGTGGATCGTCCAAAACAAGGGCAATTCTTGGCGGCCGATTCCCGGGAGCGGGCGGGGCGGGCCGCGAAATCACTCCGGTGCCCCGGCGCGGCCCCGCGGAAGTCTCGAGACGGCATCGCCTCACCCGCAGGGCTCCGGGCGGCGCGGAGCCTGCTGCTAGCGTGACGATCATGTCTGCGCCACCACAGGCGACACGCCGTCCTCCTGGATCACAAGACAGCACCCCGACTGCCACTATGTGCAGGAAAAGCAGTAGACTGCGGGCCGGTAAGTTTGTGAAGGGGTTCACAAAGGAACGAAGGCGCGACACCCCACGGCCTTCGAGCGTGTAGGGACAGGACAGTCCAGTGACCGTGCCAACAGCCATCCGCCCAGTGCGGGAGCGCGTCGCGAGAGAGCGACGCAGGAGCCGACGAGTGGCGAAGCGGGCGCGACCATGAGCACTGTCGACGCCGACGTCATCGTCGTCGGCGCAGGTCCCGCCGGTTCCGCCGCCGCCTTCTACCTCGCTCGGTCCGGGCTCGACGTGCTGCTCCTGGAGAAGACCAGGTTCCCCCGCGAGAAGGTCTGCGGCGACGGCCTGACCCCCCGCGCGGTCAAGCAGTTGCAGAACATGGGCGTCGACATCGACGCGCCGGGCTGGATCAGGAACAAGGGCCTGCGCGTCGTGGGCGGCGGCCTGCGCTTCGAACTCGACTGGCCGCGCCTTGAGCGCTTCCCCGACTTCGGCCTCGTCCGCACCCGCCAGGACTTCGACCAGATCGTCGCCGCCAACGCGGTCGCGAACGGCGTACGCCTCATGGAGGGCGTCAACGTCACCGGGCCCCTGCTCGACGACCGCAGCGGCCACATCGTGGGCGTGACGACCAAGGACGACCGCGAGTTCCGCGCCCCCCTCGTGGTGGCCGCCGACGGCAACAGCACCCGGCTGGCCCTGGGCATGGGCCTGCACAAGCGGGAGGACCGCCCGATGGGCGTGGCCGTGCGGACCTACTTCGAGAGCCCGCGCCACGACGACGACTACCTCGAGACCTGGCTGGAGCTGTGGGACGGCGACACGCTGCTGCCCGGCTACGGCTGGGTCTTCGGCGTGGGCGACGGCACCTCCAACGTCGGGCTGGGCCTGCTCAACACCAGTGCCCAGTTCAAGAACATCGACTACCGCGACCTGCTGCGCCGCTGGTGCCGGTCGATGCCGGAGGAGTGGGGGTTCACCGAGGAGAACATGACGGGCCCGATCCGCGGCGCCGCGCTCCCGATGGCGTTCAACAGGCAGCCCCACTACACGCGCGGCCTGATGCTCGTCGGAGACTCCGGTGGGTCGATCAACCCGTTCAACGGCGAGGGCATCGCCTACGCCATGGAGACCGGCGAGATCGCCGCCGAGGTCATCGCGCGGGCGTACAAGGAAGCCACCCCCGCGCATCGCGAACGGACGCTGCGGACCTATCCTCGGGTGCTGAAGGACGCCTACGGCGGTTACTTCACGCTCGGGAGGTGGTTCGTCGAGGCGATCGGGAAGCCGGGCGTGATGCGCTTCGGCACCAGGCACGGGTTGCCCCACCCGAGGCTGATGCGCTTCGCGCTCAAACTCCTTGGTAATCTCACCGACCGGCGAGGCGATGCGTCCGACATGATCATAAACGCACTCTCGAAGGTCGCGCCACCAGCATGAATCCCGTAATCAACAGACCCGGCTGCGCGCCCGCGCGCGCGGCGACTCCGGAGGAGGCGTAGCGATGGACCTTTACGTGCCCATCCTGGTGCTCGCCGTTCTCGCGGGGGGCTTCGCGATCTTCTCGGTCGCCATCGCTCCCTTCACCGGTCCCAAGCGCTGGAACCGCGCCAAGCTTGACGCCTACGAATGCGGCATCGAGCCGACGCCCCAGCCTGTCGGTGGTGGACGGTTCCCACTCAAATACATGATCACGGCGATGCTCTTCATCGTCTTCGACATCGAGATCATCTTCCTATACCCGTGGGCCGTCTCGTTCGCTCCGCAGACGGACGACCTCGGCCGCGTACTCTCCTCGGGCCTCGGCCTGTTCGCGCTCGTCGAGATGCTGCTGTTCATCGTCACCGTGCTCGTCGCCTACGCGTACGTGTGGCGCCGCAAGGGTCTGGACTGGGACTGAAAATGGGAATTGAAGAAAAACTCCCCAGCGGGTTCATCCTCAGCACGGTCGAAGCGGCCGCCGGATGGGCGCGCAAGAACTCCGTATGGCCGGCCACGTTCGGCCTCGCATGTTGCGCCATCGAGCTGATGGCCACCGGCGGCCCCCACTACGACCTGGCGCGCTTCGGTATGGAGCGCGCTTCGGCGTCTCCCCGCCAGGCCGACCTCATGATCGTCGCCGGGCGCGTGTCGCAGAAGATGGCCCCCGTCCTGCGCCAGATCTACGACCAGATGGCCGAGCCCAAGTGGGTCATCTCCATGGGCGTGTGCGCCTCCAGCGGCGGGATGTTCAACAACTACGCCATCGTGCAGGGTGTCGACCACGTCGTCCCCGTCGACATCTACCTGCCGGGCTGCCCGCCGCGGCCGGAGATGCTCATCGACGCGATCGTGAAGCTGCACGACAAGATCCAGAACATGAAGTTCGGCGCGCACCGGGCCAAGCAGATCGAGGAGCTCGAGCTGCAGGCGCTGCGCACGCTGCCGCTGATCGAGCAGGGGGCCGCGAAGTGACGTCGCCCGACAACCTCCCCGAGGTCCCAGAAGCGCAGGTCCCCGAGGTGCCGGCGGCCCAGGAGCCGCCGATCGCCCGGCACGGCATGTTCGGCGCCCACGACACCGGCGACACCTCCGGCTACGGCGGCCTCGTCGTACGCCGGGCGCCGGAGATCTCCACGCCGCGCCCGTACGGGGGCTACTTCGACGAGATCGTCGACAGCCTGGCCCTCGACGACGCCATCGATCGGGTGGTCGTCGACCGCGGCGAGCTGACCCTGCACGTCAAGCGCGAGCGCCTGGTCGAGGTCTGCCAGAAGCTGCGCGACGACCCCGCCCTGCGCTTCGAGCTGTCGCTCGGCGTGTCCGGCGTGCACTACCCCCACCTGGTGGGCGAGGAGCTGCACGCGGTCATCCACCTGTGCTCGATCACCCACAACCGGCGGGTCCGCGTCGAGGCGAGTGCGCCCGACTCCGACCCGCACATTCCATCCACGGTGAGCGTTTACCCTGGTCACGACTGGCATGAGCGCGAGACGTACGACTTCTTCGGGATCGTCTTCGACGGCCACCCCGCGCTCACCCGGATCATGATGCCGGACGACTGGGACGGGCACCCCCAGCGCAAGGACTACCCGCTCGGCGGCATCCCGGTCGAATACCGCGGCGCCACCATCCCGTCGCCCGACCAGAGGAGGAGCTACTCATGAGCACCGCTTATGACGAGGCGACCGAGGGCAAGGTCTATTCGGTCACCGGCGCCGACTGGGACGAGGTCGTCACCGGCGTACGCGACTCCGAGGAAGAGCGCCTCGTCGTCAACATGGGCCCGCAGCACCCGTCCACGCACGGCGTGCTCCGGCTGGTGCTGACGCTCGACGGCGAGACGGTCACCGAGGCGCGCGGCGTCATCGGCTACCTGCACACCGGCATCGAGAAGAACATGGAATACCGGACGTGGACCCAGGGGACCACGTTCGTGACCCGCATGGACTACCTCTCGCCGATCTTCAACGAGACCGCGTACTGCCTGGGCGTGGAGCGGCTGCTCGGCGTCACCGAGCGCATCCCCGAGCGGGCGCAGGCCATCCGCGTGATGATGATGGAGCTCAACCGCATCGCCTCGCACCTGGTGGCCATGGGCACGTTCGGCATGGAGCTGGGCGCGACCACGCCGTTCCTGTTCGGGTACCGCGACCGCGAGATGGTCATGGACCTGTTCGAGTACATCACCGGTCTGCGCATGAACCACGCCTACATCAGGCCGGGCGGCGTGAGCGTCGACCTGCCCGCGGGCGCGGTCGACAAGGTCGGTGAGTTCCTCAAGGAGATGCCCAAGCGGATCAAGGACATCCGCAAGCTCCTCGACGAGAACCCCGTCTACCTGCGCCGCACCAAAGACGTGGCCTACCTCGACCTGACCGGCTGCATGGCGCTCGGCGTCACCGGGCCCATCCTGCGCGCCGCCGGCCTCCCATGGGACCTGCGCAAGTCGCAGCCCTACTGCGGCTACGAGACGTACGAGTTCGACGTCGCCACCGAGCGCGGCTGCGACGTCTACTCGCGCTACCTCGTCCGCATGAAGGAGATGGAGGAGTCCCTCAAGCTCGTCGAGCAGGCTCTCGACCGCATCGCCGGCCCGCTCAAGGGCGACCCGGTGATGATCGAGGACAAGAAGATCGGCTGGCCCGCGCAGCTCGCGCTCGGCCCCGACGGGTTCGGCAACTCGCCCGACCACATCGCCCACATCATGGGCACCTCGATGGAGGCCCTCATCCACCACTTCAAGCTGGTGACCGAGGGCTTCCGGGTGCCGGCCGGGCAGGCGTACGCCAGCATCGAGTCGCCCAAGGGCGAGCTGGGCGTCCACGTGGTCAGCGACGGCGGCACGCGCCCCTACCGCGTGCACTTCCGCGAGCCGTCCTTCTGCAACCTGCAGAGCTTCCCCGCCATGGCGGAGGGCGGCCAGGTCGCCGACGTGATCGCCGCGGTGGCTTCTATCGACCCCGTCATGGGAGGTGTGGACAGATGAGCGCGTTGCGCGAGCGAACGATGGGTCACCACACGGTTGATGTCATGAGTGCGCCGGAGGCACGGTCATGACGTATTCACCGGAGGTCCGCGAGCGTCTGGAGAGAGACGCCAAGGAGATCATCGGCCGCTACCCCAAGGCGCGCTCGGCCCTGCTGCCGCTGCTGCACCTCGTGCAGTCGGAGGACGGCTACGTCTCCGACGACGGGCAGGAGTTCTGCGCCGAGATGCTGGGCGTCAGCAAGGCCGAGGTCACGGGCGTAGTGACCTTCTACACCATGTACAAGCGCAAGCCCGCCGGTGACTATCACGTCGGCGTGTGCATCAACGCGCTGTGCGCTGTCATGGGCGGCGACCAGATCTGGGAGGAGCTGTCGGAGCACGTCGGCGTCGGTCACGACGAGGCGACCCCCGACGGCAAGGTCTCGCTGGAGCGCATCGAGTGCAACGCGGCCTGCGACTTCGCCCCCGTCATGATGGTCAACTGGGAGTTCTTCGACAACCAGACGCCTGAGTCGGCCAAGCAGCTCGTCGACGACCTGCGTGACGGCAAGGATGTGCGGCCCACGCGCGGCCCGAAGAAGCTGTGCACCTTCAAGGAGGCCTCGCGGGTGCTCGCCGGCCTGCCCGACGACCTCGCGGGCGACGGCCCGTCGGCCGCCGGCGCCTCGCTGGAGGGCCTGAAGGTCGCCAAGGCCAAGGGATGGAAGGCCCCAGAAGCATGACCACGACTCTGACACCGGTCCTGACCGCGAACTGGGACCAGCCCAACTCCTTCACCCTCGACGTCTACGGCGAGTACGGGGCCGCGAGGAAGGCGCTGGGCATGGACCCCGACGCCGTCATCCAGGCCGTCAAGGACTCGGGCCTGCGCGGCCGCGGCGGCGCGGGCTTCCCCACCGGCATGAAGTGGGGCTTCATCCCGCAGGGTGACGGCAAGCCGCACTATCTCGTCGTCAACGCCGACGAGTCGGAGCCGGGCACCTGCAAGGACATCCCGCTGATGATGGCCAACCCGCACTCGCTGGTCGAGGGCATCATCATCACGGCGTACGCGATCAGGGCCAACCACGCCTTCATCTACGTGCGCGGAGAGGTGCTGCACGTCATCCGGCGGCTGCACGCGGCCGTGCGGGAGGCGTACGAGAAGGGGTATCTCGGCAACGACATCTTCGGCTCCGGCTATGACCTGGAGCTGGTCGTGCACAGCGGCGCGGGCGCCTACATCTGTGGCGAGGAGACCGCCCTGCTCGACTCGCTCGAAGGCTTCAGAGGTCAACCGCGGCTCAAGCCCCCGTTCCCGGCCGTGGCGGGCCTGTACGCCTCGCCTACTGTCGTGAACAACGTCGAGTCGATCGCCAGTGTTCCCTCGATCATCGCCAACGGGGCCGACTGGTTCGCCGGGATGGGCACCGAGAAGTCGAAGGGCTTCGGCATCTTCTCCCTCAGCGGCCACGTCACCAGGCCCGGCCAGTACGAGGCCCCGCTCGGCATCACGCTGCGCGAACTGCTCGACATGGCCGGCGGCATCCGCGAGGGGCACCGGATCAAGTTCTGGACCCCGGGCGGCTCCTCCACCCCGATCTTCACCGACGAGCACCTCGACGTGCCGCTCGACTTCGAGGCGGTGGGCGCCAAGGGCTCCATGCTCGGCACCCGCGCGCTGCAGATCTTCGACGAGACCACCTGCGTGGTCCGCACCGTGCTGCGCTGGACCGAGTTCTACGCCCACGAGTCCTGCGGCAAGTGCACGCCCTGCCGCGAGGGCACGTACTGGCTCAAGCAGGTGCTCAAGCGCCTGGAGAAGGGCCAGGGCAGCGAGGACGACCTGGTCACGATCACCGACATCGCCGACAACATCCTGGGCCGCTCGTTCTGCGCCCTGGGCGACGGCGCGACGAGCCCCATCCACTCCTCGGTGAAGCACTTCCGTGAGGAGTACCTCAAGCACTTCGAGATCGGCGGCTGTCCGTTCGACCCGAAGAAGTCCACTCTCTGGGGTGAGCAGTGACAGTCGTAGAGACCCAGACGAACCTGGTGACCCTGACCATCGACGGGTTCCAGGTCAGTGTCCCCAAGGGCACGTTGATCATCAGAGCCGCCGAGCTGCTGGGCATCCAGATCCCCAGGTTCTGCGACCATCCGCTGCTCGACCCGGCGGCCAACTGCCGTCAGTGCCTGGTCGACATCCCCGACGCGGGCAACGGCCGCGGTTTCCCCAAGCCGCAGCCGTCGTGCGCGATCGAGGTCGCCGAGGGCATGGTGGTGCAGACCCAGCTCACCTCCCCGGTCGCCGAGAAGGCGCAGCGCGGGGCCATGGAGCTGCTGCTCATGAACCACCCGCTCGACTGCCCGGTCTGCGACAAGGGCGGTGAGTGCCCGCTGCAGAACCAGGCCATGTCCAACGGCCAGGGCGAGTCGCGCTTCCAGGAGCAGAAGCGCACCTTCCCCAAGCCGCTGCCGCTGTCCACGCAGGTGCTGCTCGACCGCGAGCGTTGCGTCCAGTGCGCGCGCTGCATCCGCTTCTCCGACCAGATCGCCGGTGACCCGCTCATCGAGTTCTTCGAGCGCGGGGCCAAGGAGCAGGTGCGTACGGCCGAGGGCAAGCCGTTCAACTCCTACTTCTCCGGCAACACGGTGCAGATCTGCCCGGTCGGCGCGCTCACCGGCGCCGCCTACCGGTTCAGGGCCCGCCCGTTCGACCTGGTCTCCACGCCCAGCGCGTGCGAGCACTGCGCCTCCGGCTGCGCCCAGCGCACCGACCACCGGCGCGGTCGCGTCACCCGCCGCCTGGCGGGCAACGACCCGCAGGTGAACGAGGAGTGGAACTGCGACAAGGGCCGCTGGGCCTTCACCTACGCCACGCAGCCCGACCGGCTCAAGCAGCCGCTGGTCCGAAACGAGGACGGCGTGCTCGTGCCCGCCTCGTGGCCGGAGGCGCTGGCGGTGGCCGCCGAAGGGCTGGCCAAGGCCCGCGGCAAGGCCGGCGTGCTGGTCGGCGGCCGGGTCACGGTCGAGGACGCCTACGCCTACGCCAAGTTCGCCCGCCTCGCGCTCGGCACCAACGACATCGACTTCCGCGCCCGGCCGCACTCCGCCGAGGAGGCGCAGTTCCTGGCCCACGCGGTGGCCGGCAAGGGCATCGAGATCAGCTACGCCGACCTCGAGAACGCCCCGCACGTCCTGCTCGTCGGGTTCGAGCCCGAGGAGGAGTCGCCGATCGTCTTCCTGCGCCTGCGCAAGGCGTGGCTGAAGAAGGGCCTGAAGGTCACCTCGATCGCGCCGTTCGCCTCCCCGGGCCTTGCGAAGATGGGCGGCACGCTCATCCGCACCGCGCCTGGCACCGAGGCCGACGCGATCGGCGACCTGGTCGGCACGCTGGCCGAGGGCACGATCGTGATGGCCGGTGAGCGCCTGGCCACCATCCCGGGCGCGCTGTCCGCGGTCGTCCGCCTGGCCGCCCTCTCCGACGCCAGGATCGCCTGGATCCCGCGCCGGGCCGGTGAGCGCGGCGCGGTCGAGGCCGGCGTGCTGCCCAACCTGCTGCCGATCGGCCGCCCGGTGGACGACGAGACCGCCCGCGCCGAGGTCGCCAGGGCGTGGAACGTGGCCTCGCTGCCCGCCGCCCCCGGCCGCGACACCGCCGGCATCCTCGCCGCCGCCCGCGACGGCGAGCTGGACGCGCTGGTCGTCGCCGGCGTCGACCCCTACGACCTGGCCGACCCGGCGACGGCGCTCGAAGCCCTTGAGCACACGCCGTTCATCGTCAGCCTGGAGATCCGCGCCAGCGCCGTCACCGACCGCGCCGACGTGGTCCTGCCCGTCGCCGCCGTGCAGGAGAAGAGCGGCACGTTCGTCAACTGGGAGGGCAGGGGCCGCTCGTTCGAGGCGCCGCTCAGGGTGCCGGGCCTGCAGTCCGACCTGGCGGTCGTCGGCAACCTGGCCGACCGGCTGGACGTGCACCTGGGCCTGCCGGACGCCAAGGCCGCCCGGCGCGAGCTGTCCGGGCTCGGCTCCTGGCGCGGCAGCCGGGTCAGCGCGCCCAACGCACTGACCCGCACCCAGGAGATGCCGGAGCCGGGGCAGGCGCTGCTGGCCACCTGGCACCTGCTGCTCGACGAGGGCAGGCTGCAGGACGGCGAGCCGTACCTCGCGGGCACCGCCCGCACCGCCGAAGCGCTGGTCTCGGGGAGCACCGCGGCCGAACTGGGCGTGGCCGACGGCGACAAGCTCGTCGTGGGCGGCACGGAGACCGGCACCGTGACGCTGCCGGTAAGGATCGCCGACCTGCCGGACCGGGTGGTCTGGGTGCCGGCCAACAACGGCGGCTGCTCGGTCACGCGTGACCTGCGTGCGGTGGCCGGCGACATCGTCACCATCGGGAGCGCCTCATGACCCACGTTCTCGCGGCCGATCCCACCCTCGCCGACTTCGGCAAGGACCCACTGTGGATCACCATCATCAAGGCCGTGATGCTGTTCCTCTTCCTCATGCTGGGCGTCATGATGTTCGTCTGGTACGAGCGCAAGCTCATCTCCTGGATGCAGAACCGGCGCGGCCCCAACAGGGCCGGCAAGTTCGGCCTGCTCCAGTCGGTGGCCGACGCCATCAAGATGGGGCTGAAGGAGGACATCTTCCCGCGGACCGTGGACAAGGTGCTCTATTTCCTGGCCCCGGTGATCATGGTGGTGCCGGCGTTCCTGGCCTTCTCCATCATCCCATTCGCGGGGAAGGTGAACCTGTTCGGCGTGGAGACGCCGCTGCAACTGGTGGACCTGCCGGTGGCGGTGCTGTTCATGCTGGCCATGGGCGCGCTGTCGGTCTACGGCGTGGTGCTCGCCGGATGGTCGTCGCGCTCGCCGTACGCGCTGCTCGGCGGTCTGCGCTCGGCGGCCCAGGTGGTCTCGTACGAGATCGCGATGGGGTTGTCGTTCGTGGCCGTCTTCCTGTTCGCCGGGACGCTGTCCACCTCGGAGATCGTCAAGGCGCAGGAGAGCACCTGGTTCGCGGTGCTGCTGATCCCGTCGTTCCTGATCTACGTGATCTGCATGTTCGGCGAGGCCGCGCGCATCCCGTTCGACCTGCCGGAGGGCGAGGGCGAGCTGGTCGGCGGCTTCCAGACCGAATACTCCTCGTCGCTGAAGTTCGCCCTGATCATGATGGGCGAATACCTGCACACCTTCACCGCCTCCGCCATCGCCGTCACCCTGTTCCTGGGCGGCTGGCGGGCGCCGTTCCCGATCTCGTTGTGGGAGGGCGCCAACCTGGGCTGGTGGCCGGTGCTGTGGTTCTTCATCAAGTTCGTGCTGACCTTCAGCTTCATCGTGTGGGTCAGGGCCTCGCTGCCGCGAGTCCGCTACGACCAGCTCATGTCCCTGGGCTGGAAGGTGCTGATCCCGGTCAACCTGGCCTGGATCCTGCTGGTGGCCGCGGTCCGCAACGTGGTGGTCAACGAGGGCGACAGGACGCTCGGCATCGCGCTCGGCGTGGTCATCGTGATCGGGGCGCTGGCCATCTGGATGCGGTTCGACACCGTCAACCAGCGGCGCAAGGAGGCCATGAAGGCACAGGTAGAGGCCGAGTTCGAGGAACTGTCCAACGAGCCGACGGCCGGCGGCTTCCCTGTGCCGCCGCTCGACCTGCCGCACTACCACGGGGTGCAGCACAAGGAGATTCCCAGTGGGACTAACTGACTGGCTGAACCCCGTCAAAGGCTTCGGGGTCACCTTCCACACGATGTTCAAGAAGCCTGTCACGACGAACTACCCGGAGGAGAAGAAGCCGACGGCTCCGCGCTTCCACGGGCGTCACCAGCTCAACCGCTGGCCCGACGGGCTGGAGAAATGTATCGGATGCGAGCTGTGCGCCTGGGCGTGTCCGGCCGACGCGATCTACGTCGAGGGCGCGGACAACACCGAGGAGGAGCGCTTCTCGCCGGGCGAGCGTTACGGGCGCACGTACCAGATCAACTATCTGCGGTGCATCCTGTGCGGCCTGTGCATCGAGGCGTGCCCGACCCGCGCGCTCACCATGACCAACGAGTACGAGCTCGCCGACACCAACCGCGAGAGCCTCATCTACACCAAGGAGATGCTGCTCGCGCCCCTGACCCAGGGCATGGAACAGCCGCCGCACCCCATGCGGCTCGGTGAGACCGAAGAGGACTACTACCGGCTGGGGCGGACCAATGGGTGAGACCATCACGTTCTGGGTGCTCGCCGTCGTCTCCGTCGGCGCCGCGCTCGGCATGGTCTTCAACCGGAAGGCCGTCTACTCCGCGCTGATGCTCGGCACGGTGATGCTCTGCCTGGCCGTCCTGTACGCCGTGCAGGACGCGCCCTTCCTGGCCGCGGTGCAGATCATCGTCTACACCGGCGCGATCATGATGCTGTTCCTGTTCGTGCTCATGCTCGTCGGCGTCGACTCTTCCGACTCCTTCGTCGAGACGCTCAAGGGCCAGCGCTTCTGGGCCATCCTCGCGGGACTCGGCTTCCTGGCGCTGTTCGTGCTGGCCATCGGCAACGCGGTCTTCGCTCCGCAGGTCGGGCTGGCGGCGGCCACGCAGCAGGGCGGCTACATCCGCTCGATCGCGCTGCAACTGTTCACCAAGTACGTGTTCGCGTTCGAGATCACCTCGGCGCTGCTGATCACCGCCGCGCTCGGCGCGATGGTGCTCGCGCACCGCGAGCGGCTCACCGAGAAGGTCACGCAGAAGGACCTGGCCCGCGCCCGGTTCCTGGGCGACCAGCCCTCGCCGCTGCCCGGCCCCGGCACGTACGCCAGGAACAACGCCATCGACATGCCGGCGCTGCTGCCCGACGGGTCGGTCGCGGAGTCCTCGGTCAACCGCTACATCGCGCGCTACGACGTCGAGCACGACCACCTGCCCGAGAACCCCAAGCTCGCCGAGGCCATCAAGCACACGGCCGAGGAGGACGAGGCGCGCGCCGACGTCGACAAGGACGCCGAGCGGGACGCCGAGACCAATGAGGTGACCAAGTGACCACGCACTACCTGGTCCTGTCCGGGCTGCTCTTCGCCATCGGCGCGATCGGCGTGCTGGTCAGGCGCAACGCGATCGTGGTGTTCATGTGCGTCGAGCTGATGCTCAACGCCTGCAACCTCGCCTTCGTCACCTTCTCCAGGCAGGTCGGCAACCTGGAAGGCCAGATCATCGCGTTCTTCGTGATGGTGGTGGCCGCGGCCGAGGTCGTGGTCGGCCTGGCAATCATCGTGACGATCTTCCGAACCCGCAGGTCAGCGTCCGTCGACGACGCGAACCTGCTGAAGTACTAAGAGGTGACTGGTGGAATCTCAAATCGCTGAGATCGTCCAGCACACCGGTGGAGTGATCGGCGTCTCCTGGCTGATGATCGCCTTCCCGCTCGTCGGGGCGTTCATCCTGCTGGTGTTCAACCGGTTCACCGACCGCTGGGGCCATCTGCTGGGCGTGGCCATGTCCCTCGCCTCGTTCGTCGTGGCGGTGCTGGCGTTCTTCGAGCTGATCGGACTCGGGGAGGAGGCGCGCCGCCGGGCCGTCCATCTCTTCGAGTTCATCCCGGGCATGCCCGGCGAGCCGGCCATGGTCGACATGGGGCTGCTCATCGACCCGCTGTCGATCAGCTTCGCCCTGCTGATCACCGGTGTGGGCTCGCTGATCCACATCTACTCCATCGGCTACATGGCCCACGACGAGCACCGGCGCAGGTTCTTCGCCTATCTCAACCTGTTCGTCGCGGCGATGTTGCTGCTGGTGCTGGCCGACAACTACGTGGGCCTGTTCATCGGCTGGGAGGGCGTCGGTCTGGCGTCGTACCTGCTGATCGGGTTCTGGCAGTTCAAGCCGTCGGCGGCGGTCGCGGCGAAGAAGGCGTTCGTGGTCAACCGCGTCGGTGACTTCGGGCTGCTGGTCGGCATGTTCGTCATCTGGACCACGTTCGGCACCCTGGCCTTCAAGGACCTGGGCGCCCAGGTCAACGGCGTACAGAACGGCACCACGCTGGCCATCGGCCTGCTGCTGCTCCTCGGGGCGTGCGGCAAGTCGGCGCAGCTCCCGCTGCAGTCCTGGCTCCTCGACGCCATGGAGGGCCCGACCCCGGTCTCGGCCCTGATCCACGCCGCGACCATGGTCACCGCCGGCGTCTACCTCGTGGTCCGCTCGGGGGCGTTCTTCTTCCCCGAGGGCTCGGGCGCCGCGCTGGCCGTCGCCATCGTCGGCGCGGCCACGCTGCTCGCCGGTGCGATCATCGGTTGCGCGAAGGACGACATCAAGAAGGGCCTGGCCGGTTCGACGATGTCGCAGATCGGCTACATGATGCTGGGCGCGGGCTTCGGCCCGGCGGGCTACGCGTTCGCGATCGGCCACCTGATCACGCACGGCTTCTTCAAGGCCGACATGTTCCTCGGCGCCGGCTCGGTCATGCACGGCATGAACGACGAGGTGAACATGCGCAAGTACGGCGGCCTGCGCAAGTACATGCCGATCACCTTCGTCACGTTCTTCATCGGCTACCTGGCGATCATCGGGTTCCCGCTGCTGTCCGGCTACTTCACCAAGGACGGCATCATCGAGACCGCGGTGCACCACCAGCCGGTGCTCGGCTGGCTGGCCGTGCTGGGCGCGGGCATCACCGGCTTCTACATGTCTCGGATGGTCTTCATGACCTTCTTCGGCGAGAAGCGCTGGGCCGACGACGCCCACCCGCACGAGTCGCCGACCGTGATGACCGTGCCGCTGATGATCCTGTCGCTGGGCGCGCTGGGCCTGGGCGGCTACCTCGTCCTGGGCGGCACCCTGTACGACTTCCTGCGTCCGGCCGTGGGCGGCACGCCGGAAGGGGCGCCGCACTTCGACCCGTTCACCACGCCGGGTCTGGCCACGCTGGCGCTCGTCGCGGTCGGCGCGGTCTTCGCCTGGATGCGGTACGGCCGGGCCACGGTGCCGTCGGTGCAGCCGCGCGGCTCCTTCCTCACCACGTTCGCCCGGCGCGACCTGTACGGTGACGCGCTCAACGAGTCGCTCTTCATGCGCCCCGGCCAGTGGCTGACCCGCATCGCGGTGTTCTTCGACAACCGGGGCATCGACGGGCTGGTCAACGGTCTGGCGGCAGGCGTCGGCGGCACCTCCGGGCGCCTGCGGCGGATCCAGACGGGCTTCGCCAGAACGTACGCGCTGTCCATCCTGATCGGTGCCGCCCTGCTGACCGGCGCCCTGCTCTTCGTTGGGAACATCTGATGTCACCCTGGCTTCCGATACTCATGGCGGTGCCCGTGGTGGGCGCCATCGTGGTGGCCCTGCTTCCCAAGGGCAGTGACAAGCTGGCCAAGCAGGTCACGCTGCTGGTCTCGCTGCTGGTGCTGGTCCTGACGGGCGTCATGGCCGCCGGGTTCAAGCCCGGCGGCGAGCGGTTCCAGTTCACCGCCGAGTACAACTGGATCCCGAGCTTCGGCGTGAAGTTCGGGGTCGGCGTGGACGGCGTGGCGCTCGTGCTCATCGCCCTGTCGGTGGTGCTCGTGCCGATCGTGGTGCTGGCCTCCTGGCACGACGCCGACGGCGTCAAGACCGCCGACGGCACGCTGATCACGCCCAAGCGGTCGGTGAAGACGTACTTCTCGCTGCTGCTGGTGCTCGAGACGATGATGATCGGCGTCTTCGCGGCGACCGACATCTTCCTGTTCTACGTCTTCTTCGAGGCCATGCTGATCCCGATGTACTTCATGATCGGGTCGTACGGCGGCGCCCAGCGGTCGTACGCGGCCGTCAAGTTCCTGCTGTACTCGCTGTTCGGCGGCCTGCTCATGCTGGTCGCGGTCATCGGGCTCTTCGTGGTCGCGGGCAAGCAGTCGTTCATGTTCCCCGAGCTGGTCGGGGCCATCCAGGACCCGGTCATGCAGAAGTGGCTGTTCGCCGGGTTCTTCATCGCCTTCGCGATCAAGGCCCCGCTGTGGCCGGTGCACACGTGGCTGCCCGACGCGGCCGCCCAGGCCCCGGCCGGTGCGGCGGTGCTGCTGGTGGGCGTGCTGGACAAGGTCGGCACCTTCGGGATGCTGCGCTTCTGCCTGGAGCTGTTCCCCGACGCCGCCAAGGCGTTCACGATGCCGATCGTCGTACTGGCGGTCATCAGCATCATCTACGGCGCCATCGTGGCCATCGGGCAGACCGACATGAAGCGGCTCATCGCCTACACGTCGATCTCGCACTTCGGCTTCATCGTGCTGGGCGTGTTCGCCATGTCCGGCGTCGCCCAGTCCGGGGCGGCCCTCTACATGGTCAACCACGGCTTCGCCACCGGCGCGCTGTTCCTGGCCGCGGGCTTCCTCATCGCCAGGCGCGGCTCGCCGTTCCTCGGCGACTACGGAGGCGTGCAGAAGGTCGCGCCGCTGCTGGCGGGCTTCTTCCTGGTCGCCGGTCTGGCCGGTCTGTCGCTGCCGGGCCTGTCGTCCTTCGTCAGCGAGTTCATGGTCATGATCGGCACCTACTCCAGCACGGCCCACGGCTCGGGCGCGCTGACGGCGGCGGCGATCATCTCCGCGGTGGCCGTGGTCCTGGCGGCCGTCTACATCCTGTGGATGGTCCAGCGGGTCATGAACGGCCCCACGGCCGAGCCGGTCAAGGCGTTCAGGGACCTGAACGCCCGGGAGGTCTGGGTGCTGGCCCCGCTGGTCGCCCTGATCATCGGGTTCGGCTTCTACCCCAAGCCGCTGCTGGACGTGATCAACCCGTCGGTGCAACACACGCTGACCAACGTGAAGGTACCCACCTCCACCATCGCTGAGAAGGGGACAGGCCAGTGAACCCCGCCATCGAAGCGCCGACGATCGAGTACGGCACGCTGGCGCCGCTGCTGGTCGTCTTCGGTGCGGCCGTCATCGGCGTGCTCGTCGAGGCGTTCGCGCCGCGCTACCTGCGCAAGTCCATCCACGTGCCGCTCACCCTGCTGAGCCTGGCCGGCGCGTTCGCGCTGGTCCTGGTGCAGACGATGCGCGGCCAGGTGTCCACCACGGCCTCCGCCATGGGCGCGGTCGCCGTCGACGGGCCGTCGCTGTTCATCTGGGGCGTCATCCTCGTCCTGTCGTTCGTCTGCGTGCTGCTGATCAACGACGAGGGGCACTTCGTGGCCTCCGCCGCGGCCGTGCCCGGCAGCGCCGACGAGGAGGAGGCCGAGGCCCACGACAACGGCAGCGGCCAGACCGAGGTCTACCCGCTGGTCCTGTTCGCGGTCGGCGGCATGCTGCTGTTCCCGGCCGCGCACGACCTGCTGATGATGTTCGTGGCCCTCGAGGTCATGTCGCTGCCGCTGTACCTGCTGTGCGGCCTGGCCCGCAAGCGTCGCCTCCTGTCCCAGGAGGCGTCGATGAAGTACTTCCTGCTGGGCGCGTTCTCCTCGGCGTTCTTCCTGTACGGCACCGCCATGGTCTACGGCTTCGCCGGCACCGTCTCGCTGCCGGGCATCAACCAGGCCCTGGCCGGGGCCAGCGGGCTCGAGCCGCTGCTGCTGATCGGGTTCTCGATGCTCGCCGTGGGCCTGCTGTTCAAGATCGGCGCGGCGCCGTTCCAGGCGTGGAAGCCGGACGTCTACCAGGGCGCCCCCACCCCGATCACCGCCCTCATGGCCTCCGGCACGCTCGTGGCGGCCGTCGGGGCCGTGCTGCGGGTGTTCTGGGTGGGTCTGGGCAACCTCGACTGGGAATGGCGACCGGTCATCTGGGGTGTGGCCGCGCTCACCATGATCGTGGGCTCGATCCTGGCGATCACGCAGACCGAGATCAAGCGCATGCTGGCGTACTCGTCCATCGCGCACGCCGGCTTCCTGCTGGTCGGTGTGATGGCCACGTTCGGCAGCGCCGAGGGGAACGCGGGCTCGCTCAAGGCGATCCTGTTCTACCTGGCGGTCTACGGCATCACCACGGTCGGGGCGTTCGCGGTGCTGACGCTCGTACGCGACCCGGGCGGTGAGGCGGGACACCTGTCACGCTGGGCCGGGCTCGGCAAGCGCGCGCCGGTGCTGTCCGGGGTGTTCGCCTTCTTCCTGCTGGCCTTCGCCGGCATCCCGCTGACGAGCGGCTTCTTCGGCAAGTACGCCGTCTTCGCCGCCGCGCTGAACAGCGGGACGCAGCCCGGCGACTCGATGGGCGGCTGGATGGCCGGCCTGGTCGTCGTCGGTGTCGTGGCCTCCGCGATCGCGGCGTTCTTCTACGTCCGCGTGATCGTGCTGATGTTCTTCAGCGAGCCCGCCGCCGACGGCCCGGCCATCGCGGCCCCCAGTATGGGGACCGTGGCCGTCATCGCAGTTTCGTTGCTGGTTACGGTAGGAGTGGGGCTCTACCCGGAGTCCGTGCTCGGTGTTGCCAACGACGCTGCAAGCAGCCTGTTCATCAGATAAGGGGATCTGTATGTCTGCGCCTCCCGTGGTTGACCTTCCCATTGAGGACGAACGGTTGGCGCAGGATGTGACCAACGGACTGGCCGCGGTCGAGAAGCTCCTGCGCTCGTCGGTGGAGAGTGAGGACGCCTTCGTCACGGAGGCGTCCAAGCACCTCATCGAGGCGGGGGGCAAGCGGTTCCGTACGTTGATGGTGCTGCTGGCCGCCCAGTTCGGCGACGCGTCGGCGCCGGGCGTGGTGCCCGGCGCCGTGGTCATCGAGCTGACCCATCTGGGCTCGCTCTACCACGACGACGTCATGGACGAGGCCCCGGTGCGCCGGGGCTCGCCCTCCGCCAACGCCCGGTGGGACAACACCGTGGCCATCCTCACCGGCGACTACCTGTTCGCCCAGGCCTCCGACCTCCTCGCCGACCTCGGCCCCGAGCTGATCCGGGTGCAGGCCCAGACGTTCTCCCGTCTCGTCCAAGGGCAGATCCGCGAGACCATCGGCCCGCGTGACGGGGAGGACCCCGTCGGGCACTACCTGCACGTCCTGGCCGACAAGACGGGGTCGCTGATCGCCGCCTCCGGCCGCTTCGGCGCGCTGCTCTCCGGCGCCCCCGCCGACGTGGAGGAGCGCCTGAGCCGCGCCTGCGAGGCGATCGGCGTGGCCTGGCAGCTCGGGGACGACCTGCTCGACGTGGCCTCCACGGGCGCCGAGTCGGGCAAGACACCCGGCACCGACCTCAAGGAGGGCATCAAGACCCTCCCGGTCCTGTACGCGCTCGCCGCCGGCGACCACCCCCGCCTGACCGCCCTGATGTCGGGCCCGGTCGCCGACGAGGACCTCGACGAGGCCCTCTCCCTGCTCCGCGCCCACTCGGGGATGGCGCGGGCGCGGGCGGAACTGGACGCCTGGGTGGACCGGGCGCGCGATGACATCTCGGGCCTGCCCGACATCCCGGCCAAGGACGCGTTCCTGGCCCTCTGCGACTACGTGGTCGAACGCTCGGGCTGAGCCTTCGGTGTGGTGACGCGGCTCCGGGCGGCGGTGCGAGCCGTCCGGAAGCTGTCGTACGTGAAGATCGCCAGGGCCAGCCACACGATCGAGAACCCGATCCACCGGCTGGACGGCATGACTTCCCCGACGATCAGCACCCCGCACGCGAACTGCAGGATCGGCGCGATGTACTGCAGCACCCCGATCGTGCTCAACGGCACCCGGATGGCCGCCGCCCCGAAGCAGATCAGCGGCACGGCGGTGATGAGCCCGGCCCCGACCAGCAGCGCCGTATGCCACACCCCTTCCCGCCCGAACGTGGCCGCACCGGTGCCCTGAAGGAAGACCAGGTACGCCAGCGCCGGCACCAGCAGCACCAGCGTCTCGACCGCCAGGCTCTCCGTGGCCGCCACGTTGGCCTGCTTCTTCACCAGGCCGTAGAGCCCGAAGCTGAACGCCAGCGTCAGGGCGATCCACGGCAGCCGCCCGTAGTCGATCGTCAGCACCAGCACCGCCAGCGCCGCGAACCCGACGGCCACCCACTGCAACGGCCGCAGCCTCTCACGCAGCAGCACGACCCCGAACAGCACGCTGACGAGCGGGTTGATGAAGTAGCCGAGTGCGCTCTCCACCACGTGACCGGTGTTGACCGCGTAGATGTAGGTGCCCCAGTTGACGGTCACGACGACGGCGGCCACGGTCAGCAGGGCGAGCTTGGCGGGCTGCCGGGCGATCTGCTTGATCCAGGACCAGTGCCTACGTACGGCGAGGGCGGCGACCACGACGACCAGGGACCACACCATGCGGTGGGCGAGGATCTCGACGGATCCGGAGGGCTTGAGCAGCGGCCAGTAGAGGGGGAACAGGCCCCACATGGTGTAGGCGGCGATCCCGAACAAGACGCCACGCCGAAGGTCAGGCATGTCCTCCAGTTTCGAGCATTGCCACCTTTAAACACAAATTTCGTCTATTGAATGGAAATGTGTAGCGATCCTAAAGTGTTGGCCTCTGTGTAGGCTGGATCTGACCTATGGAGGTAGCGCTATGGGCTGGCTGTTCGGCGGCAACAAGACATCGATGGTCCGACCTGAAGACGCCCTTCCGGGCCGCGCGGAGCAGATGCCCGTGCCGCCCCGCCACGCCGTCCTCGACGCCCCCTTGGCGCCTCCGTACCCGGAGGGGCTGGAGACCGCCGACTTCGGGCTCGGCTGCTTCTGGGGCGCCGAACGCAAGTTCTGGCAGACCCCGGGGGTCGTCACGACGGCCGTCGGATACCAGGGGGGCCAGACGCCCAACCCCACGTACGAAGAGGTGTGCAGCGGGCTCACGGGCCACACGGAGGTCGTCCGGGTCGTCTTCGACCCCGCGAAGGTCTCGTACGAGGAGCTCTTGAAGGTCTTCTGGGAGGCCCACGACCCCACCCAGGGCATGCGCCAGGGCAACGACCTCGGGACACAGTACCGCTCGGCGATCTACTACCACTCGCCGGAGCAGCAGAAGGCGGCGGAGGCGTCGCGGGACGCGTACCAGCGGGTGCTGAAGGAGGCGGGCTACGACGAGATCACCACAGAACTCGCCCCAGCGGGCCCGTTCTACTACGCCGAGGACTATCACCAGCAATATCTTTTTAAAGTGCCGGACGGCTACTGTGGGATCGGCGGCACGGGTGTGACCTGCCCGGTGGGTATCGCGCCTGCCGGAGAGTGAGGCGTTGACCAGCAAATGTCTGCCCGTTGGTCTGGTGTCCGGCGAGGCGTGAACCTGCGGAAGAGCTAGGTTCTAGCTCTTGATCGCCCTGCCTGCCGGTTTCGATCAAGGGCTAGAGCGCACCGAAGGGGGCGGCATTCTGGTTCGATGCCTGGACGCGGTCCTCCTGGCGGGCTTGAACGAGCGGCCGGGTTTCGTCGCCCGGTTCGGGGCTCCCCCTCCCGCACTGGCCTCGCGGAGATTCACACCTTCTTCGCTCATCCGGATCTCTGGGACAGTGGCATGTCCATGATCCTTCTGATGGCCATCTTCGACCGTGTGCGCCCGTAAGCCGCTAGCGATTTTGCTTGCGTTTATTTCGTCTGTTGCGGATACAGCGGAGAGGGGGTGACTCATGACTGACGTGCAGGCCAAGCGAGTTCAGCCGGGAAGCATCGATGCCGAGGTAGCCGGTCGCGCGGTACGCAGGATCAAGGATTACCTCATGCGGTATCCCGAGCAGCCGACCGTACATGTCGCAGGTGAGCACGGGGACGAGGACCCCTTGATCCTGCCTCGTGAAGCCGTGACCCTGCTTGCCTTCATTCTTGCCCAAGCAGCCGAAGGGCGCGGAGTCACGGTGATTCCATCGCATGCTGAGCTGACGACACAGCAAGCGGCGGACATGCTGAACGTCTCACGCCCGTATGTGATCAAACTTCTGGAGACGGGAGAAATTCCCTTCCGGTTGATCGGCAAGCACCGCCGAATCAAGTCCGAGGATTTCCACGAATACAGGCGTCGCGATGACGCCAAGCGCCGGACCGCGGCCGACGAGCTCGCTGCGCTGGGGCAAGAGTTGGGCATCTGAGCCATGACATTCGTGGTGGTCTACGACGCGAACGTGTTGTACGGCAACACCCTGGGTGAC
Organism: Nonomuraea antimicrobica; assembly: GCF_039536965.1. Classification (NCBI taxonomy): domain Bacteria; kingdom Bacillati; phylum Actinomycetota; class Actinomycetes; order Streptosporangiales; family Streptosporangiaceae; genus Nonomuraea; species Nonomuraea antimicrobica. The sequence continues at coordinate 220,689 of NZ_BAAAZP010000049.1, forward strand.
CTGCTCATTCGTCTCGCCATGACGGGACGGGTGCAAGCCAGGTGGACCAACGGCATCCCTGACGAGATGCAGCGCAACCTCGCCGCCAACCGGCCCGACATTCCTGCGGAGAAGCTCGACAAGCTCCCGGTGCCTGATGAACTCCGCTGTCTGAGACTGCCTTGTCGAGGGGTATGAGCCACTGATCGAAGGGCTGAAGCTTCCCGATGCTGGTGATCGGCATGTGCTGGCTGCGGCGATCAAAGTGGGCGCGACGGCCATCGTTACGTTGAATTTCAAGGACTTCCCTGCCGACTACTTGGCTCCATGGGATATCGAGGTGAAGTCGCCCGATGACTTCGTGCTGGACCAAATCGACCTGGACGGAAGGGTCGTCTGGGCTTGTGTGCAGCAGATCGCGGACTCACGGACCAGCCCGCCGGAGACCGTTGATGATGTGCTCGACGCTTTGGAGGCGGCGGGCCTCGTCGAAGCGGTCGCGGCCCTTCGAGCCGGCTGAAGTCCTCCTACTGGATCTGTAGCGCGAAGCCAAGCGCTACCACCAGCAATAATTGTGGAAGAACTCGAACGGCTATTGCGGCATCGGTGGCACGGGCGTCGCCTGCCAGGTCGGCCTGGCCTCCGGCGAGGCGTAGAGCCGCGGGGCCCTGGCGGGGGAGCCGAGGGTCTCTGTCCTGCTCTGCTCTCCGCCGGAGATGCCGTTGGGTAGGTGCCGGATAACTTTGAGTGATCGGATCTCCGCAATCGTATGACCGCCGTGGGCCCTGGCCATAGCATCGTTGCTATGGCCTGGGGTAGCGTGGGGCTGGAACCGGAAGTCCGGGAGTGGCTCGAGAAGCTCTCGGCAGAGTCGTTCGCGCGAGCGGCTTTCTCTATTGACCTGCTGGCGGCGGAAGGCCCGCTGCTGGGAGAACCGTACACGCGACAGCTCGATGGCAAGCTGCGCGAGCTGCGGTTCTACCTTGATGAGCTAACGATGCGGATCAGATACTGGATCGCTCCGGAGCGGCGGATCATCCTTCTGACGGTTTTCCGCAAAACGCGCATGAGGGAAGATCGAGAAGTGGAGCCGGCGCGGCGGGCGTTGTTCCGTTGCAAGGATGAGGCGCACTCGGCGGCCGAGGAGTGGTGATGACCGAGCGGACCGATTGGGCCGATCTCCGGGACAGACGACTGTCCGAGCCCGGGGCGGCAGAGGCTTACGACGCTGCCCGTCTCGCCTTTGAACTTGGTCGGGCGGTAAGAGAGATGCGGGAATCTCGCGGGTGGAGTCAGAGTGAACTGGCTCGTGCGGCTGACATGACACAGTCAGCCGTGGCCCGGTTCGAAGGAGGGGGCACCGTTCCGACGCTGCCGGTCCTCGAGCGACTGGCCAGGGCTCTGGACGCTGATCTGGAGGTACGGATCAGTCCACGTGCGCCCGCAGCCTGAGTCTGATTTGTCGTGCGAGATGAAGTGCTGCCGTCGGCAGTGCTTGTTCAAGGTTCCGGACGGATGCTGCAAGATCGGCGGGACGGGTGTCTTCTGTTCGGTGGGTCTGACCTCCGGCGAGGCGTAGACCTGCGGAAATAGCCCGATCCTGGCCTGTGATCGGCTGGTTGCTCCGGTGCCGATCACGGGCCAGATTCGCTTGCGGCGACGATCTTCATTGGGCTGGGGGCGATCGACGGCCTAGGGCATTGGTGTGGTCGAGCGGGGCGTTCGTCGGTGTTGCCGGGTTCATGCCGGGTAAGGGGCGGTTTCGCGGGCCGATCGGAGGGCGCCGGCCCACCAGGCCAGTTGGTCGAGCAGTGTCTTGGCGTACCCGGAGGACTCGGGGTCGAGTGGGCGACCGTCCTGCCACGCCGTGTAGTAGAAGGGGAAGGACAGACCGTCGCGAATGGTCACCGCGTGCAGCTCGGTCAGTACGTTCTCCAGGTGCAGCACGGCATGCCGCCCGCCCGCCGCGCCGCCGTAGCTGACGAAGGCGACGGGCTTGGCCGTCCAGTGGGTGAAGTGCCAGTCGATGGCCGCCTTCAGTGACGCGGGATAGCTGTGGTTGTACTCCGGCGTGACCACGATGAACGCGTCAGCGCGATCCAGGGCCGAGGTCAGCGGCGCCATTCCGGCCGGACGCGGGTAGTCCTCGTCGGAGAACTTCGGCGACACGTCTGGGAGGGCCAGTGGGAGCTCGACCTGCGCCAGATCGACGACCTCCACCTCGAATCCACCATGAGTACGGGCCTGATCGGCGACCCACGAGGCCACCACCGGACCGAACCGGCCCTCGCGGACGCTGCCAACGATGATCGCCAGATTGTGCTTGTCATTCATGTCCACCACGATCAGGCCGTCGTGGGGGCTACAGCCAGACCGTGGTCAGGCTGGCCCTCACAGGGCCACCCACAGCACTCCGCGAGCCGAGGACAGCGCCATATGCTGCACGGTATGGGTACGCCGTTGGGTGACTTCGTTCGAGCCAAGCGCGACAGCATCCAGCCGGACACGCTGGGGCTACCGGAGCACGGCCGCCGCCGGTCGCCCGGACTGCGACGCTCGGATCTGGCCGCGCGGGCCGGCGTCAGTGTCGAATACCTGACCCGCATCGAGCAGGGCCGTGACCGCAATCCTTCGATGCCGGTGGTGAACGCGCTCGCCGACGCGCTCAGTCTCGACCTCTCGGAGCGCAACCATCTGCGTTACCTTGCGAAGATCTCCAGTGGTGACTGTTCCGCTCGTACCCGGCTCGCACCGCCGCCCCGCGACGTCCGGCCGTCGGTCATGGAGACGCTCCGCCTCCTCGAACCGGGGATCGCGGTGGTGATGAACCGGCTCGGCGACGTCCTGGCCTACACCGGCGGCTACGAGGTGGTGATGGGCGAAACCGGGTTGCTCGACGCCGACCGGCCGAACCTCACCCGCTACGTCTTCACCGACCCCGGCGCCCGGACGTTCTTCGCCGACTGGGACGACATCGCGGACGAGCAAGCCTTCGACCTGTGGCTCGCACCCTCCATCGAGAACTCCGAGTGGCTCACCACAGAGCTCGCGCCCGTCGCAGGCCCCGACTTCACGCGACGCCTGAACCGTCACGTGATTCCGCAGCGCGGCGTTCTCCGGCTCAACCACCCGTCCGGGCACGAGCTTCGGCTGCTCCGCGAGACGCTCGAACTCTCCTCGGACGTACAGCAACTGGTCGTGTTCCTCCCCGCCGACGAAACGACGGCCCAGGGCATCGATGAACTGCGTCGCGGGCCCGCCGGACGACTCCGCGCGATCTCCTGACACACCCCGACCTTCGTCCGCTCCGCACAGCCGCCGGGCTGATGTCAGCCGATGAGGCGCCGGCGCCAGTCGATGGGGGCGATGGTGATGGCCTGGTCCGGCTCGCCGTTCCAATCGGTGGGGAGACCGGTCCGCTCCAGCGCGGCCACGATCTCACGGCCGATGGCCGCCGTGGTGGTCGGCGAGCCGTCGAAGCCGCCGTACAGGAGTGTCAGACCGTGTCCGGCCGCAGCGGCGTCCGTGCACTGGCTGTGGAAGAAGACGTAGCCTCGGGCGTCCGGGGTGCTGGCGCCGCCGATCTCTGTACGGCCGCACGTACCGCAGCAGGTGAAGTGCTCTTTCGCCGTGATGCCGCCGGTTTCCAGGGCCGTGAAGGCGCGGGTGAGCCGTTCGGGGTCGGTCTCGCCGTCCCAGGTGGCCTGTTCTTCGATCCGCTCCAGCCACAGCCGGTCGGCCAGTGCGCGGGCCTGTTCGGGGGAGACAGGTCGGCGATCGCCCGACGCCAGGTAATCCTCCGCGATCTCGGCCAGCTCCGCCCTGGTCGCGTACCCGCCTGTGATCACCTCGCGGATGCGCGCCTCAAGACGTGCACGATCGTCGGCTTCCAGGCTGAGCGGCGGAGGCGGCTCGGGCGCAGCCAGGTCCAACGGGGTCCAGGAGAGCATGGACCGCCAGCCGTCGTCCTGGCGCGCCCACGCGGACATGGCTGCGATCACTGGGTCGGGACTGTCGAGGATGACCTGGAAGTGCCGGTCGGCCCCGCCTTCACGATGCTCAATCGTGTAGTCGGCTCCGTCATGCCACACCTGCAGGAAAACGTCTGGCAGGTCGGGGATTCGCTGAAGGATCATGAACCTGTAGGTGTGCGGCCCCAGCCCGCCGACCAGTGCCGCGACGTCTTCCTCGCCTGCCCATACCAGTCGGCGACCGTCCTCGGTCACCACCGTGATCTCCAGCATGGCCCTCACCCTGGCACAGAACGCCGTGCGGGAGCGTCCCGAGGTGAGGGCCGTCACGTACGTCCGTCGTGGGGAACCCGCGGGTACGTGGTTCCGCATAGGGGAGGGACGTTCTGGTGCTTGTGTCGCGGGCTTGTCAGCCGCAGCCGCGGGGGCTGGGCTTGGCGGTCTTGCCGGCTGCCGCCACGGTCCGCGGCCCCACGTAGCCGCCCACGATCAGGCGGTCTCCGTAGACCTGTTCGGGGGTCGACAGCGTGGCGAGGAGGCGGGCCGCGCCGGTGGAGACGTTGAGGGCGTAGACGTACGAGCCGACGGGCTTGGTGGCCGCCTTGCCCGGACGCTCCCGTCCCGCCGCGGCGACGATCTCCTCGTCGTTGAGCCAGTCGATCACGTCGGCCTGGTAGACGTCGGCGGGCAGTCGCGGCTTGACCGTGGTCATCTTGCCCGTACGGGTGGAGAACGCGGCCAGCCACACGGGGGTCATGTCGGGACCGCAGGCGGGCGCCTGCTTGGGCACCAGGTTGGCGGCCCGGCCGTCGCGTGCGGCGAAGGCGCCCCAGATGAGGTGCTTGTGGGCGTGGGTCGGGATCTTGACGGTGGTGCCGCGAGTGCCGTCGACGGTGCGGAAGGCTCCGCGGTCCGAGAGGCCGGGGGGCTTGAGCAGGGTGAGGCGGCCCGTCTCCGGGTCGGCGTCCAGGAGGGTCCAGCCCTTCGGCAGGCGTCGTGTCGTCCCGGCCGTCACGTCGGCGAACGTGACCGAGGGGACGTCGGTGTCGGCCGGGGTGATGGCCAGCCCGCTGCCGTCGCGTACGAACCGCAGTGTGAACGGCGAGCCCACGGAGTCGCGCGGCACCCGGTAGGGGATCGTCCAGGTCTGGGCGGAAGCCAGGTCGCGGACCACGACGGCGTCGTCGGCGGCCCGCTGGTAGGCGATGCGCGTGCCGTCGGGGCTGATCGCGAGGGCGCCGGACTCGCCCAGTTCGTCAGGGTTCTTGCTCTTCTCCCAGCCCAGCGCGTCGGGGACGGTGAAGCGTTGCCCGTCGGCGGTGACCAGGCGCCAGCTCTGGCAGGGGCCCGAAGGGATGCTGTCGCGGTCCTTGGGGTTGACGCACAGGTAGGCGAACGTCGCTCGGCCCGCCCCCGAGTCGGGCAGCGCGGGCGGCGCGGCGCCTGTCGCGGCCGTCGCAGGCGACGCGGGTACGGCGGAGCCGAGCGCCGCCAGAGTGATCACCGATGCGGCCCGCAGGCAGGTGGTCAAGTTCATGATCTCCCCGTTTCGACGTGGTGATGGCCCTCGCTTTCCTGTTGGAGGGCGTATCGGCACGGAAAGTTCGCCACTGATGGCAGGCCGTTATATTGCCGTCACGATTTCCAGATAATTCCTGCGACAACTTCCGGGCCTTTCGTGGCGACTTTCCAGGGCCCATCGGCGCAGGAGGGTTTCATGCTCCGGTGAACGGTCGTGACTGCGAGGTGACGTGAAACCAGCGCCCGGCCGGGGGCAGCAGCATGAGGACGATGGCGACCAGCGGGAACCCCGCCACCACGACAATCATGTCGCGCCAGGTCAAGCCCGGATCCATCGCACGGAGCGCGAGGCCGCCCGCGATGTACGCCGTCTCGACGCCGACGATCAGCCGGCGCACCGCCCTCCGACGCGTGGACCAGCGGCTCAGCAGCCAGCCGACGGTGGACAGGCTCACGGCGGCGTAGCCGAGCGGGATCAGCAGCATCCAGTGGAACGTGGCGAAGAAGCCGCCGATCCCCGCGGCGAACCCCACGAGCCCGAAGGCCATCTGGAACGTCAGGACGTATTGAGCTGCTTTCACGGTGCCCGGCATTCGTGCGGAGGCCGTGGACGGGGGCGTCATGCCTTGATTATGGAGGACAGTCCGTTGAACCCGGAATGAACCGCCTCTGGCAAACAGGCGGCCATCCGAGGCGGCAGGTGGACACGGGGATTCAGAAACCGGATATTAGGGGGGAAGCGGAGGTGTTTTGATGCACGCACGCCTTGACCATCTCGTCTGTTGGGTTTCCGACCAACTCGTCTCCCTGCATTTCTATGAACGGGTGATCGGCCTGCCAGGGGTGCGGGCAGTGGAGTTCCGCGAGGGGAAGGCGCCCTTTCCCAGCGTGCGGATCTCGCCGGAGTGCGTCATCGACCTGATGACCTTCGAGTCGATGCGGGGCGTGGACGAGGGCACCGGAGTGCCGGGCAGCTCCGGGCATCCGCTCAACCATCTCTGCCTGGCGGTCGGCAAGGAGGATTTCGACGCCCTCCAGGTACGGCTGAAGCAGCACAAAGTGGAGATCACCGGCACCGGCACGAACTCGTTCGGGGCCCAGGGCATCGCGCCCGAGACTATTTACTTCCCCGATCCCGATGGGAACGTGATCGAGGTTCGATACTACGACTGAGCCGGGCCCGTACGGCGCGGCGGGCCATGGGCCCCCATGTCCTCCAGCGCCGTGACGAGCACGGCCGGCTCCTCCAGGGAGCGGGACGCGCGTACGAGGTGAGGAAGCGTACGCCGCCGGTGCTGGGACGGGTCTTGGGTGGCCTGCCAGAGGGCCTCCTGGTCGGCTCTGGTCAGGGTCTCGACGTAGAGGCGCACGTTCACCTCCTTGCTGGTTGAGTGAGTGCTCAACTGTTCTGAAGTGTCAGGGCGATCTGGTACACAGGCGGCATGGGTGTGACCGTCGATGAGTTCTTGGCGATGCTGGACGAGTTGCCCGAGGTCCGGTTGAGCCACGGGGGCGAGTGGGTCGGCCTCAAGGTGCGCGACAAGGGGTTCGCCTACCTGTGGGAGGCGACGGAGACCGTCGGGCTCAAGGCGACGATCGAGGAGCAGATCGCGCTGGTCAGTGAGCGGCCCGAGGTGTTCGAGGTGCAGTTCACGGCGGGGCGGTTCGGCTGGGTGGTGGTGCATCTCGACAAGATCGACTCGGATGAGCTGTTCGAGCTGGTGGCCGAGGCGTGGTGCCTGACCGCGCCCAAGCAGCTCGTGGCCGACTTCGAGGCCACCCACCCGATCGGGCAGAGGGTGCAGTCCGGGTAATCTCGGGCGTCGTGATTCCTGCGAACGTCCGGCTGCGGGAGTGGCGCGACGATGACGCCCCCGTCGTGCTCCACGCCTTCCAGTCGCCTGACCTGCGCCGGCAGGCACCCTGGCCCGTCGTGACGCTCAAGGACGCCTCCGGGTGGATCGCCTCCTGGTCCGGGGTGGGGCACGCGTTCGCGGTGACGGTCGGTGAAGCAGACGGGGCGCGGGTCGTTGGGAACGTCGCCGTGGCGCGGATCGACGATCACGGCAATGGGTGGGTCTCCTACTGGGTCGTTCCCGAGGCCAGGGGGAGAGGTGTCGCGGTGGCGGCCACCGAGTTGCTGGCCCGGTGGGCGTTCGAGGTGCGGGGGCTCTTCCGGCTCGAACTCGGGCACAGGACCGACAATCCCGCCTCGTGCAGGGTGGCGGTGAAGGCCGGGTTCCTGCCCGAGGGGGTCGAGCGGGGGAAGCTCTGTTACGAGGGTGTCCGCTACGACGTCGAACGGCACGCCCGCCTGGCCACCGACCCTCTGGCGCCACTGATCCCGCCCGATCGTCAAACGCCCGACCCTGGACCGGAGGGCCAGGGGTCGGGGTGATGCGGTTTGCCTGGCGAGGCTCGGGGTTGCTGAACTAACCTTTGCGGATGGACAGCGAGAGTCTGGCCGCGGCTGGGCTGCTGGCGGCACTGGGCCGGGCGTCGGAGACCCTCGCGGAGTTACATCACCCGTTCGTGCGCAGTGAGCGCTTCTCCCATTTCTTCCCGCCCGCGGGCGCGCGCGTGGGCGTCACGTTCGTCCTGCCGGACGGCCGCGAGGTCAGGTTCGAGGTCTCCATCGCCGCCTCCGGGGGCGCGTTCCACGTCGAGGGCGGGGTCGAGGCGGAGGGCGAGCCGCTGCTGGAGTTGCCGCGCAAGAGCCTGCCCGGCGTCCAGGACGCGCTGGCGGTGTTCGACGACTACGTGGGGGAGGTGGCGGCTCCGGCGACGCGGCTCATCGGCCAACTTCTGGAAGAATTGTCTGACAACTAGACGAGGAGTGTCTAATTGTCAGACAATGACGGCATGGGGAACGGACCTCTTGCCGTCATCGGCGCTGCTGTGCTCTGGGGGACCGCGGGCACGATCGGACTGCTGGTGTCCACCGGCTCCGCCTCCGACGCGACCGCCCTGGCCGCCGCCCGGCTGGTGATCGGAGGTGCGGCGCTCGCGTTCGTCGCCCGTAGGGGTCTCAGGCGCGTGATCAAGCCCGGCCTGCTGCTCGGCGCGGTGGCCGTGGCCGCGTACCAGCTCTGTTTCTTCGCCGCCGTGACGCGTACGGGGGTCGCCATCGGGTCCGTCGTCGCGATCGGCAGCGGGCCGGTCTTCACCGGGCTGCTCTCCTGGCTCATGCAGGGCCGCCGCCCCACCCGGCGCTGGACCCTGACCACCGCGGTCGCCATCTGCGGCTGCGCGGCGCTGATCGTGGGCGGCGGGGCCGAAGCGGGGACGCGGGCGGTGTCGGGCGTGCTGTTCGCCCTGCTGGGCGGGCTGGTGTACGCCTTCTACGCCGTCATGGCGGCCCGCGCGATCGGCCGCGGCGGCGACTCCGACGCGGTGATGGGGGTGATGTTCGGCGGCGCGGCGATCATCATGCTGCCCGTCCTGGCGCTGACCTGGCCCGGGTGGGCGGCCGAGCCGCGGGCCCTGCTCGTCGTGCTCTACCTGGGGCTCGGCACCACGGCCCTGGCCTACCTCCTGTACGGCCGGGGCCTGCGCACCACCCCCGTGGCCACGGCCGCCACGCTGGCCCTGACCGAGCCGGCCGTCGCCGCGCTGCTCGGCCTGGTCGTGCTGGGCGAACGGCTGTCCCCGGTCTCGATCGCCGGGCTGGTCCTGCTGGGGGCGAGCCTGCTGGCGGCGGCCGTACCCGAACGCGGGCCTGAGCCGAAGACCGAGGGGCCGGAACGCGCGGCGGATCAAGGGCCGGAAATGGAGCTAGAGTCGCAGCCGTGACGTTGCCGCTCAGACCCGTCTCCACCGTCGGCGCGCTCGCCGACGCCCTGCGCAGCAGGGTGTTGTCCGGCGAGATCGCGCCCGGCACCGCGCTGCCTGAGCAGGAGATCGCCGCGACGTACGGCGTGGCCAGGCCGACCGTGCGGGAGGCGCTGGCGAGCCTGGTCCACGAGGGGCTGCTCAGGCGCGAGCGCAACCGCAGCGCCTACGTCCCGGAGGTGACGCTCTCGGACCTCGAAGACCTCATGTACGTCCGCCGCCCCCTGGAGGACCTGATGGCCCGCGCCGTGGTCGGGCGGAGGGTGCCGGAGGCGGAGGCCGCGCTGCACCGGATGGCCGCCCTGCCCCCCGAGGCGCCGTGGTCGGAGACCGTGGCCGAGCACATGCTGCTGCACCAGGCGCTGATCGAGGCCGTCGGCAGCCCGCGGCTGGAGCGGCTCTACGGCACGCTGGCCGCCGAGACGCAGCTCGGGGTGGTGCGGCTGCGCGAGGTGTACAAGGACAGGGACGTGCTGATCCGCGAGCATCGGGAGCTGCTCGACGCCATCGCGAACGGCCCGGTCGAGGTCGCGCGGGCGGCGGTGGCGGCCCATCTCGGCCACTCGTGGGGCGGCGAGCACACTCAGCGGTGATCCCGGCGATCGGCGAGCCGTCCGGTGCGCTCATGCGCACCAATGCGCGCGAACCCTTGCGAGACAGCCCCAGAACTCGCAAGAATCGCGGCCATGCACGGCAATCCGATGCCGGACTCCTACGTGTATGTCACGGAAGAGGGCGTCACTCGTCACTATGCGGACGGGAGCGTCGAGGCCCTCGCCTGGGAGGACGTGGTGGAGGTCCGTGTCGTCACCGAAAGTGGCGAAGACGTCCTGTTCATCCTGCTCGACCGTGACGGCGAGGGCTGCGTCGTGCCCCGCTCGGCCACGGACGCCACGTTTCTCACCCGCCTGCGCTATCTGCCCGACTTCGACCTCGACCGGCTGGCCGTGGCGGCCGACTCGGCGCACGACGGGGTCGTGGTCGTCTGGCGCAGCCCCGATCCACCCTCGGCTCTCCCGGACCTGGAGTACGACTAGCCCCGTCACATAACGGCAACCAGCGGAAATGTCCCAGCAAATCTCCAGTTCCGCTGGCCCGTCGCTGCCACTTTTGGATCGTTCCGTCAAGCCCTATGACGCCTAACTATCGTCCGATTGTGGACAATTGACGATATTCCCCGGGATGGAATGGATCTTTACTCTTTAGTGGGGGCCGCCGCCCTTGTTGTGCGTGGGACTTGTCAACCCATGTGGTTCAAGGAACGTCAAGTTATCGCAGAACACAGAGTTGCCAGGGTGGTGCTATGAGGGTGGGGACTGGGGAGTCCACTGTCGTGCTCCTCGGGGCCGTGCCACGCCGTGCGTCCAGTATCTGGACGCGGGCGTACTTACGGCTCCTGTTATCCGGGGACACGTTATGCGCGCTGCTCGCATGCGTCTGCGTGCTGGGCATCCGGCTGATCGCCGGGGTGTACATACCGCTGGCGGAGTTCCTGCTGGGGTTCGGCCTGGTCGTGGCCTGGCCGGTCGCGCTCATGATGGGCGGGGCGTACCGGCAGCGGGCCAACGGTGAGGGGACAGAGGAGTTCAGGGCCGTCTTCAACGGCGGCGTCGGCCTGATGGCCACGGTCGCGATCATGGCGTACGCCACGCAGACCGCGATCGCACGGAGCTTCGTGATGGCGATGCTGCCGCTCGCGCTGCTGATCACGATCTACTACCGCTACCGCATGCGCAAGCGCCTCCACCGAAGGAGAGCGGTGGGCGAGTACATGCGCCAGGTGATAGCGGTCGGGCACCGGGAGTCGATCCTCGACCTGGTGGTGCAGTTCAGGCGTCAGCCGTACCACGGAATGCGGGTGGTGGGGGCCTGCCTTCCCGACACCGCGATCGACGTCGATCTCGACGGGATTCCGGTGCTGGGGTCGTTCGGCGACGTGGCGAGCGTGGTCGAGCGGTCGCAGGCCGACGCGGTGGCCGTGCTGGCCTGCCCGGAGCTGGACGGCGCGGCGCTGCGCCGGCTGGCCTGGAGCCTGGAGACCGCGCGTACCGATCTGTTCGTGGCGCCCGCGCTGCTCGACGTGGCGGGGCCGCGCATCAGCATCAGGCCGGTCGCGGGCATGCCACTGCTGCACGTGGAGCATCCCGAGTTCGACGGCGTGCGGCAGTTCGTGAAGACCGTGTTCGACCGGCTGGGCGCCGGGTTCGCGCTGTTGGTGCTGGCGCTGCCGCTGCTGGCGATCGCGCTGGTGATCCGTACGACGAGCGACGGCCCCGCGCTGTTCTTCCAGACGAGGGTCGGCAGGGACGGCAAGACCTTCCGTCTGGTGAAATTTCGTACGATGGTGGCCGATGCCGAACGGCTCAAAGGAGCACTCCTCGACTCGAACGAGTTCGACGGCGTGCTCTTCAAGATTAGGAACGATCCAAGGATCACTCGGGTAGGCGCTTTCCTGCGGAAATACTCCCTCGACGAGCTGCCCCAGCTCCTCAATGTCCTGCGCGGGGAGATGTCCCTCGTCGGCCCGCGCCCGCCGCTGCCGCAGGAGGTGGCCGAGTACGGCACGGACGTCCGCCGCCGCCTGGTGGTCAAGCCGGGCATGACCGGGCTGTGGCAGGTCAGCGGGCGCTCGGACCTGACGTGGGAGGAGTCCGTACGCCTCGACCTGCGCTACGTCGAGAACTGGTCGCTCATCCTCGACCTGCAGATCCTGTGGAAGACCTGGTCCGTCGTCACCCGTGGAGAAGGGGCGTACTAGAAGGTGAAGGCACTCGTGCTCGCGGGGGGTTCGGGCACCCGGCTACGGCCCATCACGCACACGTCGGCCAAGCAACTGGTCCCGGTCGCGAACAAACCGGTCCTGTTCTACGGCCTGGAGGCGATCGCGGAGGCGGGCATCACGGAGTTGGGCCTGGTGGTCGGGGACACGCAGGCGGAGATCGAGGCGGCCGTCGGTGACGGCTCGGCGTTCGGGCTGCAGGTGACGTACCTGCGGCAGGAGGCCCCGCTCGGGCTGGCCCACGGCGTGCTGATCGCCCGCGACTACCTGGGTGACGACGACTTCGTCATGTACCTGGGCGACAACTTCGTCGTGGGCGGCATCAGCGGCCTGGTGGACCGGTTCAAGCGGGAGCGGCCGGCCGCCCAGATCATGCTGACGAAGGTCGGCGACCCCCGGCAGTTCGGGGTCGCCGAGCTGGACTCCGAGGGACGCGTGATCGGCTTGGAGGAGAAGCCCGCGCGGCCCAAGAGCGATCTGGCGCTGGTCGGCGTCTACCTGTTCAGCCCGGCCGTGCACGCGGCGGTGGCGGAGCTCAAGCCGTCGTGGCGAGGCGAGCTGGAGATCACCGACGCGATCCAGTGGCTGATCGAGGCCGGGCTGCGCGTGGAGTCCTCGGTGATCTCCGGCTACTGGAAGGACACCGGCAACGTCACCGACATGCTGGAGGTCAACCGGCTGGTGCTGGAGTCGGTCGAGCCCAGGATCGACGGGCGGGTGGACGGCGCCAGCGAGCTGATCGGCCGGGTCGCGGTCGAGCCGGGGGCCGTGGTCGAGCGCTCCAGGATCGTCGGCCCGGCCGTCATCGGCGCGGACGCCCGGATCCAGGACAGCTACGTCGGCCCGTACACCTCCATCGGGGCCTCCTGTGCCGTCACGGGGAGCGAGATCGAGTACTCGATCGTGCTGCCCAGGGCCTCCATCGCCGGGGTCGGCCGGATCGAGTCGTCGCTGATCGGGCACGACGTCGAGGTCACCCCGGCGCCCAACACCCCCAAAGCCCACCGTCTCGTACTGGGCGATCACAGCAAGGTGCAGATCAGTTCATGACCAGAATTCTGGTGACAGGCGGGGCGGGATTCATCGGCTCCCACTTCGTCCGGAGCCTTCACGACGCCTACGTCACGGTCCTCGACAAGCTGACGTACGCGGGCAACCGGGCCAACCTCGACGGGGTCCGGCACGAGTTCGTGCACGGGGACATCTGCGACGCGGGGTTGCTGGCGAGCGTCGTCCCCGGGCACGACCTGGTGGTGAACTTCGCCGCCGAGACGCACGTGGACCGTTCGATCGAGGGCGCCGCCGAGTTCATGCGCACCAACGCGCTCGGCACTCAGACACTGCTCCAGGCGTGCCTGGACGCGGGCGTGCCGAAGGTGGTGCAGGTCTCGACCGACGAGGTGTACGGCTCGATCGACATCGGCTCGTGGGACGAGAACGCGCCGGTGCGCCCGCGCTCGCCGTACGCGGCCTCGAAGGCGAGCGGTGACCTGATCGCCCGCGCGTACGCGGTCACGTACGGGCTGAACGTCTCGATCACCCGCTGCGGCAACAACTACGGCCCCCGGCAGTACCCCGAGAAGATCATCCCGTTGTTCGTCACGAACCTGCTGCGCGGCAGGAAGGTCCCGCTGTACGGGGACGGCGGCAACGTTCGGGACTGGATCCACGTCGACGACCACTGCGCGGGCATCCGCCTGGTCGCCGAGCGGGGCGCGCCCGGCGAGGTCTACCACGTCGCGGGCACCGCCGAGCTGACGAACAAGCAGCTCACCAGCCTCCTCCTGGAAGCCTGCGGCCGGGACTGGGACATGGTGGAGCACGTCGCCGACCGCAAGGGCCACGACCGCAGGTACTCGCTGGACGACGCCAAGCTGCGGGGCCTCGGCTACCGGCCGGAGATCCCGTTCGAGCAGGGGCTGAAGGACACGGTCCGCTGGTACGCCGAGCACCGGGACTGGTGGCGGGGATGACCGTTCTGTCGTGCCGGGAGGCGTCGTGAGGTGGCTCATCACGGGGGCCGGCGGCATGCTGGCCGCCGACGTCCTCGACCGGACCGCGCTGACCGGCGAGCCGGTGCTCGCCCTCGGCCGGGGCGAGCTGGACGTGTGCGACAGGCGGGCGGTACGCGACTTCGTCTCCGCCTACCGGCCCAGGGCCGTGGTCAACTGCGCCGCCTGGACCGCCGTGGACGACGCCGAGACGCGCGAGGCCGAGGCGCTGGCGGTCAACGGGGACGCCGTGCGCTGGCTCGCCGAGGCGTGTGACCTGGTCGGGGCCCGGCTCCTGCACGTGTCCACCGACTACGTCTTCGACGGGACCGCGCCCGTGCCCTACCCCGAGGACGCGACGGCCGCGCCGGTGAACGCGTACGGCCGTACCAAGCTGGCCGGGGAGTCGGCGGCGCTGGAGCACGGGCACTACGTGGTGCGCAGCGCCTGGCTGTACGGCGCGCGGGGGCGGAACTTCGTGAAGACGATGATCAGGCTCGCGGGCGAGCGCGAGACCGTCGACGTGGTCGACGACCAGCGCGGCCAGCCGACGTGGGCGGCCGACCTGGCCGACTACCTGGTGCGGCTGGCGCAGTCCGACCTGCCGCCGGGCGTCTACCACGGCACCAGCGCCGGGGAGACGACGTGGTGCGGGCTGGCCAAGGAGATCTTCACGCTCCTGGGCCTCGACCCTGGCCGGGTACGCCCCGTGACCTCCGCGGACTTTCCCCGCCCGGCCCGTCGGCCGGCCAACAGCGTGCTCGCGCACACCCGGGGACAGCCGATCCGCCACTGGCGGCAGGCCCTGCACGCGGCCTGGCCGGTGCTGACACGTGAGCCGCAGTGCAGCGTCGTCTAGAGCAGCGTGGTCCAGAGCAGCGTTCAGAGGTTCGTCCGGATCGGGTGCTCGCGGGCGAGGGAACGGAGGGGCGCGGGCGGAGCCGGAGCCGGAGCCGGAGGAGGGGGGCGGGTGCCGTGATGTCGTGGCTGGCGGTCGTGGCGCTGGCCGGTTGGGTGGGGCTGCGGCTGCTCGGCTGGGAGCCGGCGTTCCTCTGGTCCCAGCTCGTCTCGTTCACCCCCTACGCGGCGGTCCTCTCCCTGGTGCCGTTGCCCGTCGCGGTCCTCACGCGCGACCGTCCGCTGCAGGTGGCCGCGCTGGTGGTGGCCGGGGCGTTCGCGACGGTCGTCCTGCCGCGGGCGCTGCCGGAGCGCAACCCGCCCGCCGCGGGCCCGGTCGTCCGGGTGCTGGCCGTCAACCTGCTGCACTCCTCCGTGCCTCCGTCGGCGCTGATGGCCGTGGTGGAGCGGGTCCGGCCGGACGTGCTGCACCTGCTGGAGTTCACCGACCGGATGCGGGAGCGGGTGGAGGGGCTCGGGCTGGGGCGGCTGTTGCCGTACGAGGTCGTGCTGCCGGGCAAGAACTCCGAGGGCGCGGCGATCTATTCGCGGTACCCGCTGCGGCCGTCGGAGACGCCGATCGAGGCCCCCGTCTTCAAGGGCAGCCCCCGCCACCTCCCGGCGGTGATCACCCTGCCGGGCGGGCGGGAGGCCGAGTTCGTGGCCGTTCACGCGTGCGCGCCCTCGGAGGGCTGGCGTACGGCGTGCTGGGCGTCGAGCATCCGGGCCCTGCCGCCCGCCGCGGAGCGTCCGCGCGTCCTGGCCGGTGACTTCAACTCCACCCTCGACCACGTGGTGCTGCGCGAACTGATCGCCACCGGCTACCGCGACGCGGCGGACGTCACCGGCAAAGGGCTGTCCATGACCTGGCCCTACTACGAGCAGCCGAGGTTGTTCCCGAAGGCGGCGATCGACCACGTGCTGGCCGATCGCCGGATCGCGATCCGCGGTTTCGAGACGGTGCCGCTGCCCCGTACGGACCACCGCGCGACGCTCACCGAGCTGGTTTTTCCGTGATGTCACGTTTCCGGAGTTGTGGGCGATATGCCTTGGACACCCAGGGGGACGAATGACGAGGTTACCCGAGCAGTCCTACAGGAAGACGGTGTTCGGCACCGTGCTGGACGCCCTCACCATGAGCCAGGTGATCGCGCGGTGCGTGGCGGCGGTCGCCGCGCACCAGCGGCTGACCATCGGCGTGGTGAACGCCGCCAAGGTCGTCAACATGCGTACGGACCTCGCGTTGCGCCAGTCGGTCCTCGACAGCGATCTCGTGCTGGCCGACGGGCAGTCGGTGGTCTGGGCCGCGCGGGTGCTCGGTCACCGGGTTCCCGAGCGGGTGGCGGGGATCGACCTGTTCACGGAGCTGATGGCGGAGGGCGGCAGGCGCGGGTACCGGGCGTACTTCCTCGGCGCGACCGAGGAGGTGCTGGTCCGCCTGCTGGCGGAGGTACGGCTGCGCTATCCAGGGCTGGCCGTCGCCGGCTCGCGTGACGGCTACTTCACCGTGGAGGAGTCGGCCGAGGTCGCCGCGGAGATCGCCGCCTCCGGAGCCGAGCTGTTGTTCCTGGGCATCACCTCGCCGAAGAAGGAGATCTTCATCCGCGAGTGGGGCGAGAGCACCCGGGCGCGGATCGTCCACGGCGTGGGCGGCTCGTTCGACGTGCTCGCGGGGCGTACCCGCAGGGCGCCGCTGCGCTGGCAGCGGCTGGGCCTGGAATGGCTCTACCGCGCGTTGCAGGAGCCGCTGCGGCTCGGTCCCCGGTACGCGCGGACCAACGGCAGATTCCTGCTCCTGGTGGTCAGGGAGTGGGCCGGTGTCAGACGCAAGATCGAGGAGACGACGTGACGGATCACCGGATCGCTCTGCTGAGCTCCGGACACCAGGACTTCGTGACGAGGATGCTGGACCTCGCCGTACGCGGGCTGCCGCCCGGCTACGCCGACGGCGGGTTCGTGTTCACCCGCCGCGCCCGCAGGGACGCCGGCGGCGAGTGGACCGCGGTGCCGGAAGGCCGCAGCATCCGCTACTCGGCGATCGTCGCGCTCGGCGTGGCGACGCTGGACGAGTCGCGGCAGCGGGCGGCGCTGGCCGGTGACGGCCTCCTCGACCTGGTGGGCCATCTGGTCAAACGGCTGCCGGAGGTGACAGGGCCCGGCGACGCCGCGTTGATCTGCTGGGCGGCGGCGCAGGCCGGGCACGCGGACGTCGACCTCGCGCTGAGCCGCCTGGCGGAGCTGGACACGGGTCCCCAGATCTACACGGTCGAGGCGGCGTGGGTGCTGGCCGCGCTGGTCGCGTCCGGGGTGACGGACGGCAGGACCGAGCGCGCCAGGGAGCGGCTGCTCGGCGGGCTGGCGGGCAACCGGCTCTACCCGCACGCGCTCGGGCAGGGGCCGCTGGTGCCGCGCTATCGCGCCCACGTGGGCTGCTTCGCCGACCAGGTCTATCCGCTGCAGGCGCTGGCCAGGCTGCACGCCGCGGTCGGCGACGAGGAGGCGTTGCGCGCGGCCGAGCGGGTGGCCACGGGGATCTGCCAGGCGCAGGGCCCGTACGGGGAGTGGTGGTGGCACTACGACGCCCGCAGCGGTGCGGTGGTCGAGGGCTATCCGGTCTACAGCGTCCACCAGCTCTCGATGGCGCCGATGGCGCTGCTCGACCTGGCCGAGGCGGGCGGCGCCGCGCACGTGGCGGAGATCGCCAAGGGGCTCGACTGGATGATCGAGCGGCCCGCGTTCGTGCGGGACGACCTGGCCCTGACGTGGCGCAAGGAGGCCAGGGCCGATCCCCGTAAGATCGTCCGCGGTCTGCGGGCGGCGGCGACGGGGGTGCACCAGGGGATGCGGCTCGGCGTGCTGGACCGGATCTATCCGCCGGTCGCCGTGGACCGGGAGTGCCGGCCGTACGAACTGGGCTGGTTGTTGTACGCGTGGCTGGCCAGATGCGGACAGCCCTCGTGACTTCCGGCTGAATCGGTGCGATAGATCGAGTCCAGGGCTCGGGGGAGTATCGGCTCTTGAGGGGGTTCCCGTGTTGAGACGGCTTCGCCGTGCGCTCTTATCCGTTCTGC
Organism: Nonomuraea antimicrobica; assembly: GCF_039536965.1. NCBI lineage: Bacteria > Bacillati > Actinomycetota > Actinomycetes > Streptosporangiales > Streptosporangiaceae > Nonomuraea > Nonomuraea antimicrobica. The sequence goes on from NZ_BAAAZP010000049.1 coordinate 238,729, forward strand.
TGCTCACCACCGGTCTGGCCGTCGTCGCGCCGTCCGCCGCGCAGGCGCTGCCGGGCAGCTTCCAGAGACAGGTCGTCTTCAGCGGGCTGACCAACCCGTCCAACATCGAGTTCGCCTCGGACGGCCGGGTGTTCATCGCGGAGAAGAGCGGGCTGATCAAGGTCTTCGACTCCATGACCGACACCACGCCGACGGTCTACGCGGACCTGCGCACGCAGGTCCACAACTTCTGGGACCGGGGGCTGCTCGGCCTGGCCCTGCACCCCGACTTCCCCGCCGACCCGCGCGTCTACGTCCTGTACGCCTACGACGCCGTGCCCGGCGGCACCGCGCCGCGCTGGGGCACGCCGGGCGCGACCGCCGACCCCTGCCCGACGCCGCCCGGCCCGACCGGCGACGGCTGCCTCGTCACCGGGCGCCTGTCGGTGCTGGCACCCTCGGGCGGCGGCCAGATCACCGAGACCCCGCTGATCACCGACTGGTGCCAGCAGCATCCCAGCCACTCCGTCGGAGACCTCAAGTTCGGCCCCGACGGCATGCTCTACGCCACTGGCGGCGACGGCGCCAGCTTCAACTTCGCCGACTACGGCCAGGACAACCTGACCAGCTCCGACATCACCCCCGACAACCCGTGCGGCGACCCGCCCTCGCCGGTCGGCACCGCGCTGACGCCCCCGGCCGCCCAGGGCGGCGCGCTGCGCTCGCAGGACCTGCGCACCTCCGGCGACCCGGCGGCGCTCAACGGCACCACCATCAGGATCCACCCGGACACCGGCGCCGCCGCCCCCGGCAACCCGAACGCCGGCAGTAGCGACCCCAACGTGGCCAGGATCATCGCCTACGGGCAGCGCAACCCGTTCCGCTTCGCCATCCGGCCGGGCACCAGCGAGGTGTGGGCCGGTGAGGTCGGCTGGAACACCTGGGAGGAGATCAACCGGGTCGCCGACCCCACCGGCTCCGTGGCCAACTTCGGCTGGCCCTGCTACGAGGGCTCCGGGCGGCAGGGCGGCTACGACAACCTCAACCTGACCCTCTGCGAGAACCTGTACGCCGCCGGGCCCGGCGCGCACACGCAGCCGTACTTCGCCTGGAACCACGGCTCCAGGCCGGCGCCGAACGACCCCTGCCCGTCGGGCGGCTCCTCCTCCAGCGGCGTGGCCTTCTACACCGGCGGCTCTTACCCCGACTCCTACGACGGCGCGATGTTCTTCTCGGACTACAGCCGGTCGTGCGTCTGGGTCATGACCAAGGGCGCGAACGGCCTGCCCGACCCGGCGACCGTCACCACGTTCGACTCGGGCATCCCCGCCGTCGAGGTGCAGACCGGCCCCGGCGGCGACCTCTTCGCGGTCGACTACGCGGGCGGCCGGATCGTCCGCTACCTCTACGACAACAACCCGCCGAGCGCGGTCATCGGCGCGAGCGCCACGTCCGGCGCCGCGCCGCTCGCGGTCGACTTCACCGCCGCGGGCTCCTCGGACGCCGACTCCGACCCGCTGACCTTCCGGTGGGACCTGGACGGCGACGGCGACTTCGACGACTCCACCTCGGCCACTCCGTCCTTCACCTACACCCAGCCGGGCTCGTACGTGGTGAAGCTGCGTGCCGACGACGGGCGCGGCGGCCAGGGAGACGCCACCGTCACGATCAACGTGGGCAACACGGCCCCGACCGCGGCCATCGTCTCCCCGGCCACCTCCCTGACCTGGGCGGTCGGGGACACGATCACGTTCTCCGGCACCGGCACGGACGCCCAGGACGGAACGATCCCGGGCTCACGGATGTCGTGGCGGCTGATCCTGCACCACTGCCCCGGCACCTGCCACGAGCACGAGATCACCACGTTCACCGGCACGAGCGGCTCCTTCGCGCCGCCTGACCACGAGTACCCCTCGCACCTGGAGCTGCGGCTGACCGTGACGGACGCGCACGGCCTGACCGACACCGAGAGCGTGATCCTCCAGCCCAAGACGGTGAACCTGACCTTCCAGACCGTGCCGGCCGGGCTGCGGCTCGGCTTCAACGGCGAGCAGACCATCGCGCCCTTCACGCGTACGGTGATCGTGGGCTCGCACAACTCGGTCTCGGCGCCGTCGCCGCAGAGCGCGGACGGGTTCAGCCACACGCTGACCTCCTGGTCCGACGGCGGCGCGGCCAGTCACAACGTCACCGCGCCCGCCACCGCGACCACCTACACCGCCACCTACCAGCGCTCGCAGGCGCCGGACGGGCTGGTGGCCGCGTACGCGATGGACGAGGGCGGCGGCACGGCCGTCGGCGACGCCTCGGGCCACGGCAACGCCGGCACGGCGGCGAACACGGCGTGGACCGTGACCGGCAAGTACGGTCAGGCGTTGTCGTTCAACGGGACGTCGAGCTGGGTGACGGTGGCGGATTCGGGTTCGTTGCGGTTGACGGACGGGATGACGGTGGAGGCGTGGGTGCGTCCGTCGAGTGTGACGGGGTGGCGGACGGTGGTGATGAAGGAGTTCGGGGCTGATCTGGCGTACGCGATCATGGGGAGCGGGAGCAGCGGTCCTGGGGCGTTCATCCACACCACCTCGGGCGCCAACGCGCCGGCTTCCGCCAATCTGCCGCTGAACACCTGGAGCCATGTGGCGGCCACGTACGACGGGTCGACGTTGCGGATGTTCGTGAACGGCGCACAGGTGGCCACCAACCCCACGACCGGTGCCCTGCGGACCGGGACCAGCCCGTTGCGGATCGGCGGCAACAGCGGCTCGGGCGAGTATTTCAGCGGCCTCATCGACGAGGTACGGATCTACAACAAGGCGCTCACCCCCGCCCAGATCGCCACCGACATGAACACGCCCGTCGGCCAGCAGGGGCCGCCCGACACCCAGCCGCCCACCGCGCCGGGCTCGCTCGTGGCGACCGGCGGCCAGGGCAGCGCCCAGCTCACCTGGACGGCCGCCACCGACGACGTGGGCGTGACCGGGTACACCGTCCACCGCTCCGCCACCGCCGGGTTCACCCCGTCGGGGGCCAACCAGGTGGGCTCGACCGCGGGCACGGCGTTCACCGACTCGGGCGTCGAGCCGGGCACGTACCACTACCGCGTCGTGGCCTTCGACGGGTCCAGCAACACCGGCCCGCCGTCCGGCGAGGCGTCGGCGGTGGTGACCCAGGCGCCCACGGTCACCGGGCTGGTGGCCGCGTACGGCATGGACGCGGGCACGGGCGCCGCCGTCGCCGACGCCTCGGGGAACGGCAACGACGGCACGGCCGCCGCGACGACCTGGGCGAGCGGGAAGTACGGTCAGGCGTTGTCGTTCAACGGGACGTCGAGTTGGGTGACGGTGGCGGATTCGGGTTCGTTGCGGTTGACGGACGGGATGACGCTGATGGCGTGGGTGCGTCCGTCGAGTGTGACGGGGTGGCGGACGGTGGTGATGAAGGAGTTCGGGGCTGATCTGGCGTACGCGATCATGGGGAGCGGGAGCAGCGGTCCAGGGGCGTTCATCCACACGTCGTCGGGGGCCAACGCGCCCGCTCCCGCCAATCTGCCGCTGGACGCCTGGAGTCATGTGGCGGCCACATATGACGGGGCCACGTTGCGGATGTTCGTGAACGGCGCTCAGGTGGCGACGAATCCGACGGGTGGTGATCTGCGTACGGGGACGAGTCCGTTGCGGATCGGCGGCAACAGTGGCTCGGGCGAGTACTTCAGCGGCCTCATCGACGAGGTACGGGTCTACAACAAGGCGCTCACCCCCGCCCAGATCACCACAGACATGAACACCCCTGTCGGTTAACCCCGGCTGCTCTCGTCACGCAGCCAGGTGGTGTAGTCGCCCGCGCGGATCGCGCGGGCGGCTCTCCGCCTGGCCAGCACGGCGACCGCGGCGAAGACGGCCGCCGCGCCCACCAGGCGCGGCTCCCTGGCCACGATGGCCAGCAGGTCGCGCGCCCCCGTTCGCTCCCCGGCCGTGGCCGTGCTCTGCTCCAGCTCGCTCACGCTGGTCATCGCGCGTACGCGGCGGCGGAGCAGGTCGGCGAACGTCCGCGGGGTCTGGATCACCGCCCGCGCCCCGGTCACGACCGCGCGCTCCCCGGCCGAGAACGCGAGCGAGGCGGCCAGGTCGTCGGCCATCGCCGGGGGCAGGGCACGGATGCGCGCGTTGCCCGCGTCGTTCACCGCGATGACGCCGCGGCCGAACAGTCCGGCGCGCACGTGGGGGAGTCGCGTCCAGATCGCGTAGTAGGCGCGGATCGGCCACGGGCGGCCGGCCAGCGCCAGCTCCCGTTCCGGTGCGGCGGCCAGCGGCCCGCCGGGCGCGGCCAGCACGGCCGTGAGCGCGCGAGCGGAGTCGGTGCTCAGCTCGATGTCGGCGTCCACGTACAGGCGGGGGTACCCGCGGGCCGCCGCGTCGCCCATGCGTAACGCCTCGCGCTTGGAGGGGACGGGGGTGGTCAGGACGCGCACGGCGTACGAGCCGGCCACCCCGGCGGTGTCGTCGGTGCAGCCGTTGGCCACGACCACGACGTCGAACTCGCCCGGCGCCGCCTCGCGGAGCAGCCCGTCGAGCAGGCGGCCGATCACCTTGGCCTCGTTGTGGGCCGGAATCACGACGCTCACCACGTCGGCAACAGCCCCGCGTCGAGCGCCTGCTGGAGCGTGGGCGCTGCGGCGTCCTTGGCCGACAGGACGGGCTCGCCGTCGAGCGGCCATTCGATGGCGAGGTCGGGGTCGAGCGGGTGCACGCCGTGCTCGCGCGCCGGGTCGTACGCGGTGGAGCAGAGGTAAACGACCGTGGCCGACTCGCTCAGCGCCAGGAAGCCGTGGCCCAGCCCTTCGGCGAGGTAGAGCCCGCAGCGCGCCGAGTCGTCCAGCCGCACCGCCTCCCACCGGCCGAAGGTGGGCGAGCCCACGCGCAGGTCCACGGCGACGTCGAGCACCGCCCCCGAGACGCACATGACGTATTTGGCCTGGCCAGGCGGCACGTCGGCGAAGTGCAGGCCGCGCAGCACGCCGCGCCGGGAGATCGAGCAGTTGACCTGGGCCAGCTCCATCGAGTGTCCGAGCGCCTCCCGCAGGTCGGCGGCGCGGAAGCCTTCCAGGAAATCGCCCCGCGGATCGCTGTGGATGCGGGGGGTGTAGAGCAGTGCTCCATCGATGCTCAGGCGTTTCATGAAGATACTTGTAACACTCATTGGTGCTCGCCCGAAGTATGGCTGGGAGTGGCCAAAGGGGGAAATCTTGTTATTTTCGGGCGAGGTTCATTGTTGACGACATCGTGCCGGCTGTGCGGCTCGGGCGACCTGGTCAGCGTGGTGGATCTCGGGGCGACACCGCCCTGTGAGCGCTTCCTCACCGCCGGACAGCTCGAGGAGCCCGAGACCACCTATCCGCTCCACCTGCGGGTGTGCACCAGTTGCTGGCTGGCCCAGATACCACCGCTGATCACACCAGAAGAGACATTCACCGAGTACGCCTACTACGCGTCATATTCCGCTTCCTGGGTGGATCACGCACGGCAATTCGTCGACCGCGCTGTGGAACGGTTCAAACCGTCGTTCGTGGTCGAGGTGGCCAGCAACGACGGCTACCTGTTGCAGCACGTGGTCGAGCGCGGCGTCAGGTGCCTGGGCATCGAGCCGTCGGCCAACGTCGGGCAGGCCGCCAAGGACAAGGGCGTGCCCACGCTGACCGCGTTCCTGACGCCGGAGACGGGCGCCGCGGTGCGGGCCGGGAACGGTCCCGCCGACCTCGTCGTGGCCAACAACGTCTACGCGCACATCCCCGACGTGATCGGCTTCACCGAGGGGCTGCGCGCCCTGGTGGCCGACGACGGATGGGTGTCGATCGAGGTGCAGCACCTGCTGACCCTCGTGGAGCTCAACCAGTACGACACGATCTACCACGAGCACTTCCAGTACTACACGGTCGCGTCGGCGCAGCGGGCCCTGGCCGCCGGCGGGCTGACGCTGGTGGACGTCGAGCTGCTGCCCACCCACGGCGGGTCCATCCGCCTGTGGGCGCGGCCGTCGGGGAGCCCGTCCGAGCGCGTGCACGACGTGCTCGCCAGGGAGAAGGCCGCCGGGCTGCACGACCTGTCCGGGTATGCCGACTTCGCCGACCGGGTGGCCCGCGTCCGCCGCGACCTGCTCCGCTTCCTCGTCGCCGCCGCCGACGAGGGAAAGACCGTCGTCGGCTACGGGGCGCCGGGCAAGGGCAACACGCTGCTCAACCACTGCGGCGTCCGCCAGGACCTGCTGGCGTACACGGTCGACCGCAACCCCTACAAGCACGGCAGGTTCACGCCCGGCACCCGGATCCCCGTCGTCGAGCCGGAGCGCATCGCCCGCGACCGTCCCGACTACGTGCTCGTCCTGCCGTGGAACCTGCGCGAGGAACTCACCGCCCAGCTCTCCTACGTGCACGAATGGGGTGGCCGTCTGGTCTTCCCCATCCCTCACCTGGAGGTCGTGTGAAGGTCGTCCTGTTCTGCGGGGGTTTCGGGACGCGCATGCGCACCGGCGTGCCGGGCGAGGTGCCCAAGCCGATGGCCCTGGTCGGCCCCCGGCCGCTGCTCTGGCACGTCATGCGCTACTACGCGCACTTCGGGCACAACGAGTTCATCCTGTGCCTGGGCTACGGCGCGCACCACATCAAGGACTTCTTCCTCGGCTACCAGGAGGCCACGTCCAACGACTTCGTGTTACGCGGCGGCAGGGTCGAGCTGTTGTCGAGTGACATCTCCGACTGGTCCATCTCGTTCGTGCAGACCGGGATCAACTCCCCGATCGGCGAACGGCTGCGGCGGGTGCGCCCGTACCTGGATGGCGACGAGATGTTCCTCGCGAACTACGCGGACGTGCTCACCGACGCCCCCCTGCCCGACATCATCGGCCGCTTCGCCGACTCGGGCGCGGCGGCCTCGATGATGGTCGTGCCGCCGTCGCAGACCTTCCACTGCGTGGACCTCGACGAGAACGGCCTGGTCGGCGGCATCTCGCCGGTCAGCGAGATGCCCATGTGGGTCAATGGCGGCTACTTCGTGCTGACCCAGGAGGTCTTCGAGCACATCCCGGAGAACGGTGACCTGGTCGCTGACGGCTGCGCCGAACTCGCCAAGCGGGGCCGCCTGCTGGCCTACCCGCACCGCGGCTACTGGCGGCCGACCGACACCGTCAACCAGCGCATGGAGCTGGACGAGGCGTACTCGCGCGGCGAGCGTCCATGGGCGCTCTGGGAACGGTCCCAATGATCGGACTGCGCCCTGAACGGCTCACCGGCATCGTGGCGCTCGGCGCCCACTGCGACGACCTGGCCATCGGGGCGGGCGGCAGCCTGCTCACGGTCTGCGCCGCCCGCCCCGGCCTGCGCGTGGACGCGCTGGTGCTCTCCGGCGGCGGCACCGAGCGCGAGGACGAGGAGCGCGCCGCGCTCGCCGACTTCTGCCCGGGAGCGGACCTGCGGGTCACCGTGCTCAAGCTGCCCGACGGCCACCTGCCTGCCCGGTGGGAGGAGGCCAAGACGGCGGTGGAGGAGCTGCGCTCGCGTACCGAGCCCGGCCTGATCTTCGCGCCCTGGCGGGGCGACGCCCACCAGGACCACCGCGGGCTGGCGAAGCTCGTGCCCACGGCCTTCCGCGACCACCTGACGCTCGGCTACGAGATCGTCAAATGGGACGGCGACCTCGCCGCCCCCACCGTGTTCCAGCCGCTCACGCCCGAGGTGGCGGAGCTGAAGGCGGACCTGCTGCACCGCCACTACGCCTCCCAGCGGCACCGCGCCTGGTACGACCGCGAGGCGTTCCTGGGCCTGGCCCGCATCCGCGGGATCGAGTGCCACGCGCGCTACGCCGAGGCGTTCCACGTTTCCAAGCTGACCCTCGATCTGGAGAACTGATGCGCGTACTGCTCACCGGCCACCAGGGCTACCTGGGCAGCGTGATGGCCCCCATGCTGACCGAGGCCGGGCACCAGGTGGTCGGCCTGGACTCCGGCCTGTTCGCCGACTGCGTGCTCGGCCCCGCGCCCGAGCCGATCGAGACGCACGCCGTGGACCTGCGCGACGCGGGCCCTGAGCACGTGGCCGGGTTCGACGCGGTGGTCCACCTGGCCGCGCTGTCCAACGACCCGCTCGGCGCGCTCGCTCCCGACCTGACCTACGACATCAACCACCACGCCTCCGTCCGGCTGGCCGGGCTGGCCAAGGAGGCGGGCGTACGCCGCTTCCTGTACGCCTCCACCTGCTCGGTCTACGGCGCGTCCGGCGGCGAGGACCTGCTGGACGAGGACGCGCCGCTGCGCCCGGTGACCCCGTACGCCGAGTCGAAGGTGCGGGTCGAGGACGACCTGGCCGCGCTGGCCGACGACCACTTCACGCCCGTGTTCCTGCGCAACGCCACGGCCTTCGGGTTCTCGCCCCGGCTGCGCGCCGACATCGTGCTGAACAACCTGGTGGGGCACGCGTACCTGAGCGGCGAGGTGCGGGTGTTGTCCGACGGCACCCCGTGGCGCCCGCTGGTGCACGCCAGGGACATCGCGGAGGCGTTCGCGGCCGCGCTGGACGCACCCCGCGAGGCCGTGCACGCGACGGCCTTCAACGTGGGCACCGAGGTCAACAACGTGACCGTGGCCGAGATCGCGGCCGAGGTCGTCGCCGCGGTGCCCGGCTCGACGCTGGCCATCACCGGTGAGACGGGAGCCGATCCGCGCTCGTACCGCGTCGACTTCTCCCGCATCAGGGCCGCGCTCGGCTACGAGGCCCGCTGGACGGTCAAGGCGGGCGCGGTCGAACTCATCGACGCCTACCGCGACCACGGCCTGACCGCCCAGGACTTCGGCCGCCGCTTCACCAGGCTGGCCCGCCTCTCCGACCGGCGCGCGGACGGCACCGTCGACGACACCCTCCGGCCATGACCGGGCCCGAGATGCACGACCTGGTACGGCGGCTCTACCCGCTGTGCCGCAGCATCACCGGCCCCGGGCTGCGCCGCACCCTGGAGATCATCGGCGAGTCGATCCCGCTGGAGATCACCGAGGTGCCGACCGGGACCAAGGTCCTCGACTGGACGATCCCCCGCGAATGGACCATCCGCGACGCCTACATCAAGGACGCCACGGGCGCCAAGGTCGTCGACTTCCAGGACTCCAACCTGCACGTGGTCGGCTACAGCGCGCCCGTCGAGGCGACCATGTCACTTGGGGAGCTGCGCGGGCACCTGCACACCCTGCCCGGCCAGCCGGATCTGGTGCCGTACCGGACCAGCTACTACGCCGAGACCTGGGGTTTCTGCCTGAGCCAGCGGACCCTGGACGGGCTCGTGGACGGGCCGTACGAGGTCAGGATCGACTCCACGCTGGCCGACGGGCACCTCACCTACGGGGAGCACGTCGTCCGCGGGGCCAGCTCCCAGGAGGTGCTGATCTCCTGCCACGTGTGCCACCCGTCGCTGGCCAACGACAACCTGGCCGGGGTGGCGGTGGCCGTCGCGCTGGCCCGGCGGCTGACCGACCCCTGGTACACCTACCGGTTCGTGTTCGCGCCCGGCACGATCGGGGCGATCGCCTGGCTCGCGCGCAACCGGGCGCATGTCGACCGCGTCGCCCACGGCGTGACCCTGGCCTGCGCGGGCGACTCGGGCGCGATCACGTACAAGCGGAGCAGGCGCGGCGACGCCGAGGTCGACCGGGTCTTCGCGCACGTGCTGAAGGACCGGCCGCACACCCTGCTCGACTTCTCCCCCTACGGCTACGACGAGCGGCAGTACTGCTCGCCCGGGTTCAACCTCGCCGTCGGGTCGCTGACCAGGACGCCCTATGGCGGCTACCCGGAGTACCACACCTCGGCCGACGACCCGGACTTCGTCCGGCCGGAGGCGATGGAGGACACGCTGGAGACCCTGTGGACGGCCGTACGGGTCCTTGAGGCCAACCGCCGCTACGAGAACCTCAGCCCGTACGGCGAACCCCAGCTCGGCACCAGGGGCCTGTACGGGTCCCTCGGCGGCCGCAGTGACACGAAACAGGCACAGATGGCGATGTTGTGGGTGCTGAGCTACTCCGACGGGAGCCACAGCCTCCTCGACATCGCGGAACGGTCGAACCTGCCGTTCCACGCACTGGCGGAGGCGGCGGACGCCCTTCGGGGGGCGGGCCTGGTGAAGGAGTTGACGGGTTGAGCCTGGCGCTGAAAGTCGGCGACGTGGTCGAGGTCCTCAGCGCTGAGGAGATCCTCGCCACCCTGGACGAGAAGGGCGAGCTGGACAGCCTGCCCTTCATGCCGGAGATGCTGTCCTACTGCGGGCGACGGCTGACCGTGGACAAGGTGGCGCACAAGCTCTGCGACACCATCGGCAAGTCCGGGATGCGGCGGATGGACGACGCCGTCCACCTGACGGGCGCGCGCTGCGACGGCTCGGCCCACGGCGGCTGCCAGACGGCCTGCCTGCTCTACTGGAAGACCTCCTGGCTCAAGCGGGTCAGCGGCCCGCCCACCACCGGCCCGATCAGCTCCGGTGCGACCAGCGGCGAGCGCCCGCTGCTGCCCGTCCTGGACGACAACACCCGCAGGGAGCCGGGGCCCGACGGCACGCCGCGCTACCGCTGCCAGGCGACCGAACTGCTGCGCGCGGCCCCGGAGCGGCTGCCCTTTCGCGACCTCGGCCAGTACGTCACCGACGTCCGGGCGGGCAACGCCGGCATCGCCTCGACCCTGCGCACGATCTTCTTCGGCGTGTTCAACCGCTACCAGCGGCTCTCCAGGAAGTTCCCCCGCCGGCTGCGCGTCAAGGGCGGCCTGGCCTGGGGGTTCGTCCGCCCGGGCCCGCACGCGGGCCCCGCGCCGAAGGCCGCGACCGGTCTGCGGCCCGGCGACCTGGTCAGGATCAGGTCCAAGGACGAGATCGTCGCCACGCTGACCACCAAGGGCTTCAACCGCGGCCTGGGCTTCGAGGAGAGCATGGCGCGTTCGTGCGGGCGCGTCGCCCGCGTGAGCGCCCGCGTCGAGCAGTGCATCGACGAGAAGACCGGCGAGCTGCTGCGGATGAAGAACCCCTGCATCGTGCTCGACGGCATCATCTGCGACGGCGTCTACAAGTCCAACTGCCCCCGCGCGTTCCTCCCGTTCTGGCGGGAGATCTGGCTGGAGCGGATCGACGAGCCGAGCTAGGGAAGACGGGTATGGCAGAGCAAACGGGCCCGGACATCAGCGACATCGGGCGCAAGGCGGGCCGAGGGGCGATGTGGAGCCTGCTCGGCACGCTGGTCACGCGCGCGGGCTCGTTCATCCTCGGCCTGGTGCTGGCCAGGCTTCTCGCGCCGTCCGACTTCGGCATCTACGCGGTCGCGCTTGCGGCCACCCAGTTCGTCATGGTCGTCAAGGACGTCGGCGTCATGTCGGCCGTCGTGCAGTGGCGGGGACGGCTGAAGGACATCGCCCCCACGGCCACGACGCTGACGATGTGCTCCGCCCTGGCCCTGTACGCGCTCTTCTGGGTCGGGGCGCCGTACTTCTCGCGGCTGGCGGGCAGCGAGGAGGCCACGCCCGTGGTGCGCATCCTCACCGCGGTCATCCTGGTCGAGGCGATCACGGCGGTGCGCAGCGCGGCCCTGCTGCGCTGGTTCCGCACGGGCAAGAACGCCAAGGCCGTGCTGGCGGGGTTCCTGGTCAACGCGCCGGTGGCCATCGTGCTGGCGGTCAACGGGGCGGGGGCGTACAGCTTCGCGTGGGGGCAGGTCGCCGGGGCCGTGGTCACGGGCGTGTTCATGATGCTCTACGCGCGGCTGCCGTACCGGCTGGGGTTCGACCGGCGGATCGCGGGCAGGCTGCTGCGCTTCGGCGTCCCCTCGGCGGCCGGGATCGCGCTGGAGATCTCCCTGCTCAACGTGGGCTACATCATCGTCGGCAACATCATGGGCAAGGACTGGCTGGGCTTCTACCTGATGGCCTTCAACGTGTCGAGCTGGGTGCCCGGCATGATCGGCAGCGCCATCCGCATGGTGTCGATCGCCGGGTTCTCCCGGCTGGCCGAACGTGACGAGGAGTCGCTGTCGCTCGGCGTGCAGCGAACCGTGCCGCTGCTCATCACGATGGTGCTGCCGCTGGGCGCCTTCATGGCGGTGCTGGCGCACCCGCTGATCATCTTCATCTACGGCGAGGAGTGGGAGCTGGCGGCCGGTGTGCTGCGGTTCCTGGCGGTCGTGATGGTGGTGCGCATGCTCACCTCCTTCGCCCTCGACATACTCAACGGGCAGGGCGCCACCCGCTCCACGGTCTGGATGAACCTCGGGCACGCGGCGGCGATGATCCCGGCGCTCATCGTCGGCACGCAGCTCGACGGCATCCGCGGCGCCGCGATCGGGCAGGCGGTGGCCGCGGTACTGGTCGCGCTCCCGCTCGCCATGCTCGCCGTGCACCGCGCGGGCGTACGCCTGGCGCCCGTGCTGCCCGCTCTCGTCCGCCCGATGCTGGGGGCGCTGCTGTGCGGCGGCGTCATGCTCGGCCTCACGGCGCTGACCGAGGGCCTGCCGTTCGTCCAGCTCGCCGTGGCGGGCGGCGGCGGCCTGCTGGCGTACGTGCTGGTCGTGGTGACCCGCGACCAGTTCCACACCGTGAGCGATCGCCTGGTGCGGCTGCTTCCCGCCCGCGCGCGATGACCCCCGAGGAGAAGCGATGCTGGTGTCCATCGGAATCCCGGTCCGCAACGGCGCGGACCGCCTGGAGAGCGCCGTACGGTCGGCGCTCGCCCAGGACCACGCCGACGTCGAGGTGGTGATCTCGGACAACGCCTCGACCGACGGCACGGAGGAGCTGTGCCGCGAGCTGGTGCGCCAGGACGGCCGGATCGCCTACTACCGGCAGCCGCACGACCTGCACGTGGTGGGCAACTTCGTGGAGGTGCTGCGGCGGGCGCGCGGGGAGTTCTTCCGCTGGATGGGCGACGACGACCTGCTCGAACCGAGCTACGTGTCCAGGACGCTGGAGCCGTTCCTGGCCGACGAGCGGCTCATCCTGGTCACCTCCGACGTCACCTACACGGGCGCGGACGGCACCGTGCACCGGCCGCACTACCGCGGTACCCGGATGCTCTCCGACGACCCCATCGACCGCCTGGACGAGCTGTGGGACGTGGTCACCACCCAGCACCACGGGCTCGACCCCCTCTACGGCCTCATGCGGCGCGACCGGGTGGCCGCCGTGCCCCGGCCGCTGATGATCCGCGAGGACGAGGTCTACGCCACCATGCTCGCGCTGACCGCGCCCTGGGGGCACGTGCCGGAGCCGCTGGCGCATCGCAACCTGCGCGAGCGGCGTCTTTCCGGGATCGCCGCGGCGCTCGGCGTACCGGCCTGGACCGCGCACTTCGCGACCACGTTGCAGTTCAGGGCGATGTACCGGGCCCTGCGCATCCTGGAGCTCTCCGCGCAGCAGCGCAGCCGGGCCCGTGCCGTGCTGCTGCGTACGTACTGGCGCCGGCAGCGGCAGATGCTCGGGCACCGCGGCCGCAAACTCGCCGGGATGGCCGTCAGGTCCGTCTCCTCGAAAGGGTGATCTTCTCGTGTTGATTCGCATCGTGCGGATGCTCATGCATCCGGGCCGGATCCTGCTGGCGCTCATGCGGCGGCTGCCGTTCGGCTCGTACGAGCTGCGCTGCGCCCTCGACCTCTACCCGAGGCCCCACTACGCGTACGGCGTGCAGCAGGCGGCCGAACTGGCCAGGCGGCTCGGCGTTGGCCGGATCAGCGTGGTCGAGTTCGGCGTCGCGGGCGGCGCGGGCATGGTGGAGCTCAACCGCATGGCGGCGCTGGCGACGGCCGCCTCCGGCGTGAAGATCGACGTCTACGGCTTCGACACGGGCGCCGGGCTGCCCAAGCCCACCGACCACCGGGACCTGCCCTACATCTGGCGCGAGGGCGACTTCGTCATGGACGTCGACGCGCTCAAGGCCCGCCTGGCGGGGGCGACGCTGGTCCTGGGCGACATCAGCGACACCGTGGGGCAGTTCCTCGACGGCGAGCGGCCGGCGCCGATCGGGTTCGTCTCCATCGACGTGGACTTCTACTCCTCGACCGCGGCGGCGCTGCGGCTGTTCGCGGGCGACCACAAGTATTTCCTGCCCCGCGTGTTCTGCTACCTCGACGACACGGTGGGCGACGACGACCAGGTCATCCACAACGACTACGTCGGCGAGCTGAGCGCGATCAGGGAGTTCAACGAGGCCAACGAGCTGATGAAACTGGCCCCGATCAACGGCCTGCGGCACAAGCGCGCCGTCGCCGCCCCCTGGAACGACAACATCCAGGCGCTGCACCGCTTCGACCACCCCGACTACTCGACGTACGTCGGCCGGCCGGACACCCAGACCCAACTGCCGCTCTGAACACCCCCTGTAACGAAGCGACGGGCGCGGGCGAGAGAAGGGAAAAGTACAACGCGAGGGGGAAAATCTCGCTATGTCCGTTCTATTATCGAATAGCCGAATTGACGATGAGGTTCGGCGGAAAATGCTCTTCCAGGGGGACGTCTTCCTCTACTCGGCGACACCCGCCTCGACCGAGCTGATCGCGTTCGCCCGCGAGCTGGTCGAGGAGGCGTTCGAGGGCCGCGACCCCGAGACCGCCCAGCACGAGATGCCGGTCGAGGAGTTCGCCGCACTGCTCGCGGCCCTCAAACCACGCTTCATCCACCACCCCACCAGCAAGAAGATCATCGCCACCCTGCTGGACGAGATGGGCATGGCGCTGGACAGGACCTATTTCGACGTGCCCAGGCTGCGCACCTCGACCTCGGGCCACTACCTCGACTCCGGCATCTCCTACGCCTACCACGCCCACCGCGACTGCTGGTACTCCGCCCCGTTCTGCCAGGTCAACTGGTGGATCCCGGTCTACGAGGTGGTCCCGGAGAACGTCTTCGCCCTGCACCCGCAGTACTTCGACCGACCCGTACGCAACAGCAGCGGACGCTACGACTACGCGGAATGGGTCGCGGTCAGCCGCCCCACCGCCGCCCAGCACGTCCACAGCGACACCCGGGACCAGCCGAAGCCCGAGGAGGAGCTGGACCTCGGCAGCGAGTTGCGCCTGGTGCCGGAGCCGGGCGGCATGCTGCTCTTCTCCGGGGCGCACCTGCACTCCACCGTCACCAACACCTCCGGCAGGACCCGCTTCAGCATCGACTTCCGCACCGTGCACATCGACGACGTGCGCTCCCGCGCGGCGGCCCCGAACGTGGACGCCACCTGCCGCGGCACCACCCTGCGCGACTTCTACCGGGCCGACGACCTGACGCGCATCCCCGAGGAACTGGCGGCGGAGTACGAGGCGGAGGCGCTGGCCAAGCTCACCTGACCCGCGCGCGTACGGCCTCGCGCAGGCCCTTCCAGCTCCTGTGCCGCTGGAACGGCAGCTCGAAGACCGACGCGAACACCCACGCCGCCCCCACGCTCGCCGGCACGCCCACGGCGAGCGTGAGGAGGAACGCCGGCATGCCCGCCGGCACGTGCGGCGCGACGAGCAGGCGGTTCACCATGACGACGATCGGCGAGTGGATCAGGTAGAGGCTGTAGGAGAAGGACCCCAGACGCCGGACCGGCGCCGTGTCGAGCAGCCGCACGAGCGGCGCCGGTCTGCCCGTCGCCACGGCCACCAGCAGCAGCCCGGCGGCCGGGCCCACCGCCAGGTCCACCCAGAAGAAGTTCCCGACCACCCACACCGGCCCGGCCACCACGACGAGCAGCAGCGCCGGCAGCGCGGCGGCCAGCGCGAACCAGTGCCAGGGCAGCCGGGCGGTTCGCTCCCGCGCGTTCACGACGCCCGCGCAGACCGCGCCCAGGGCGAACAGCGCCGCGAACTGCGGGGTCAGCCGCATCAGCAGGTCAACGGCCGGTACGGCCGGCGCCAGCGCCCCCACCGCCACCACGAGCGCGGTCACCGCGCCGAGCATCACCGCCGCGCCCATCCTGCGCAGCACCAGCAACATCAGCGGGAACACCAGGTAGAGCTGCGCCTCGACGGCGATCGACCACAGGGCGCCGTTGGGGCTGGGGGAGCCGAAGACGTCCTGGAGCAGCAGCCCGTAGACGACGACCGACTTCCCTGTGGGCGCCTGCTGCCCCGGCTGCGGGATGACCGCCCACGCGATCACCAGGCTGAACGCCAGCGCCGCCCAGTACGGCGGCAGGATGCGCCAGGCCCGCCGCTGGAAGAACGTACGCCCGCTGCCCAGCCGCCACCCGGACCGCGCGGGCGAGACCGCCAGCGAGAAACCGGACAGCACGATGAACACCACCACCGCGAAATGGCCGTACAGCAGCCACCCCGTCCACGCGGGCGCGCCGTTGACCGGGAACCCGGGGAAGGACAGGAGCCAGCAGTGATGCAGGACGACGAACAGCGCGGCCAGGCCCCGGATGCCGTCGAGCCCGGCCAGCCTGCCCCGCGTCGCCGCACGCTCTTCTGTCAACCCCACCGCAAGCCCCCGTCGACGTAGTCGTACGTCTATCGCTCCGGTGGCGGGCGGTGTAACCGTTTCGCGGTGGAAGTCGGGGAGCTGTTGGGGGATGTGGGCGGATGTAACGTCTGGCGGGGATAGCGCGATGGCCCTCTATAGAGCAAGAGTCGCTGATGCGGGGGAACGTACCAAAATGGAGTTCTGGAAGGCGATCCTTGGTCTTCTCCGGAGAATTCTGATCGGCCCACCGTTGGTTCTGGCCTCGCTCGCGGTGGGCGTCGTGGTGTACTCGGTGCTTCCTGTGCACTACTCGGCCGACGTCTCACTCGTCCTGGCCACGCCGGTGAACGGCGGGACGATCCCGTCCGACAAGACCAAGCAAGGGCTCACCAACCCGTTCCTCTCGTTCAACGACGCGCTCAAGACCGGGGCCAGCATCGTCATCCTGTCCATGAACACGCAGGACGTCTGGACGGAGCTGGGCGCGCCCAAGGACGGCCCGACGGAGATCACGATCGACGACGGGCGCAGCAACCCGAACGTGCTGGACATCAACGGCCCCTACATCTACGTCCGGGTCGACAGCGAGTCTCCCGCGACGGCGACGGCCGTGCTGATGGCGGCGCGCGAGCGGGTGGCGACCGAGCTGTTCAAGTGGCAGAAGGCGCTCGGCGCCCCGGCGAACACCTTCATCACCTCGACCGACATCGTGCCGCCCGCCGAGCCCGAGGCCGACCACAGCCTCAACTGGCAGGGCGGGATCATCGCCGCCCTGCTCACCCTGGGCGTCGGGTTCGGCATCGCGTACGGCGTGGTGCACGGGCGCGCCCGCAGGCGCCCCGACCTCTCGTCGCCCCCGGTGGTGGGGGCGGTCCTGGGAGCGGTCCAGCAGCCTGCCCTGGGACCGGTCCAAACGCCGGTTCCCGAACCGGTTGGGGTGCCGTTGGGGGTGCCAGTGGTAGGGCCAGTGGTAGGGCCGGTGGGGGCGAAGGCCCAGGCGGGCGAGCCCGCCGACGCGCCCGAGGCCGACGAGGACAGCTCCGCCACCATGGAGTTCCCCGCCTACCGGGGCGAGCCCCTCGCACCCGTGCCCGGTTTCCGCAAGGCGAGCCAGGACGACGGCGAGGGATGAGGCCCTGCCATGGACTTCTGGGCGACGGTGACGATCCTGTTCAGGCGCTGGTACGTGACGGTGCCCGCCTTCCTGCTCACGATCGCGGTGGCACTCGGCGTCTTCGCCGTGGCGCCCAAGACCTTCATCTCCACCTCGGCGCTCGTCCTGACCCTGCCGGTCACCGGCGGCAGCGTGCCGAGCGACCCCAAGTTCCCCAACCCGCGCACCAACCCCCTGGTCTCCTTCGACCAGGGGCTGAGCATGACCTCGTCGATCCTCATCCAGGCGCTGAACACCCCTGACGCGGCGGCCGAGGTGGGCGTGCCGCCCGGCGGCGAGGTCACGCTCAAGGTCACCAGCGGGGGCACCAACCCCGAGCTGATGCCGGCCACCCCCTTCATCGTCATCACCTGCGAGGCCCCGACCGCCGAACAGGCACTCGGGATCGTGACGAAGATGACCGCACTGGCCCAGAAGGAGCTGCGCGCCCGGCAGCAGCAGGTCAAGGCGCCGCCCACCACGTACGTGAGCGCCACCGTCGTGGTGCCGCCGACCCAGCCCGACGAGAAGAAGGGCAGCCGGATGCGCAGCGCGGTGGTCACCGGGGCGCTGGCGTTCTTCATGGGCCTGTTCGCCGCATTCGCGGCCGAGAGCTTCGCCCGCCACCGCCGGGCCCGCCGCGGGACCGATCGGCAGCCTCCGGCCCAGCCCGACCTCGTGTACGCCGAGGCCGCCGCGAGCAACGGATCGCGGTCACTGGCGGGGCGCGAAGGATGACCTGGGCCAGGAGCACGGCCACGGCGCCGGCGGTGACCGCGACGCCCGTGCCGCTGCGGCACCCGCGGCGGGCCGACGGCGCCACGCTGGTCTGCGTGTTCGTCATGTGCCTGCTGATCCTCCCGGCCCGCCTGGCGGTGGCCGGTCTCCCGCTCTCGCTCACGCCCGCGGAGATCGTGGCACTGTCGCTGGGCGTGGTGTGGGTGTGCGCCCAGATGGTCAGGACGTCGGGCGTCGCCAAGGGGCCCAACCCGGTCCGTACCGCGATCTTCGCGTACGGGATGATCCTGCTGGCCGTCTACGGGTACGCGACCAACGTCTACCTGCCCTCCGACGAGCTCAACCTCGCCGACCACACGATCGTGCTCTTCGCCGGCTACGTGAGCCTGGCGCTGGTGGTCTGCGACGGCATCGGCAGGCGCGAGCGGCTCGACTTCGTGCTGAAGGCGGTGGTCATCGGCGGCACGTTCGCGGCGGTCGTGGCCCTGATGCAGTTCAGGCTGAACTTCGACCTCACCGAGTACCTGAAGATCCCCGGGCTGCGGCACTCCTCGCCGGAGGAGGTGCCGACCGTGATCTCCCGCTCGGACCTGCGCCGGGTCGCCGGCACGCTCGGGCACCCGATCGAGTTCGGGGCGCTGTCGGCGATGTTGCTGCCCCTGGCCGCGCACCTCGGCTTCCAGGCGCGCAGCCGGGGGGAGGGCGCGGTCCGCTGGTGGATCTGCGCCGCCGTCATCGCGGCCGGGCTGATGTTCTCGGTCTCCAGGACGGCCGTGCTCGGCATGGCGGGGGCGGGGCTGATCCTCCTGATCGGCTGGTCCAACAGGCGCAGGATCGCCACCATCGGGGCGTTCGTGGTGTTCCTCGGCGTGATGAAGGTCGTGGCGCCGGGGCTGCTCGGAACGTTCTACAACCTGTTCGCCGGGGTGGGCGACGACAGCAGCATCATCTACCGCACCCACGACTACCCCTTCGCGATGCGGGAGTTCGACAAGAGCCCGATCTTCGGCCGCGGGCCTGGCACCTGGTATCCGTTCAAACACCAGGTCTTCGACAACCAGTATCTGCTGTCGCTGGTCGAGACCGGGCTGCTCGGCGTGCTCGGCTTCGTCGGGGTGATCGTGTGCGGGATCGTCGTGGCCCTGCGCGTACGCGCGACCAGCACCGACCCGAACGCCCGCAACCTCGGGCTGACCATCGCCGCCTGCCTGGTGATCCCGCTGCTCGGCGCGGCCACGTTCGACCTGCTCTCGTTCCCCGGCATCACCAGCGTGCTGTTCCTGCTCATCGGCGCGGCCGGGGCGCTGCTCCGCCTCGAACGCGCCGATCAGGCGGACAGGCTGCTCCTCAGCTCCTTCCAGGAGCCCGCCGACAGGTCGCGCTCGCTGATGGCGCCGACCGGCAACGGCCACGGCAGCGCGAGGTCGGGGTCGTCGTAGCGGACGGCCAGGTCCTCGGCGGGGTCGTGCTCCCTGTCGATGCGGTAGCAGACGTCGGCGTGCTCGGTCAGCGCCTGGTAGCCGTGCAGCAGGCCCGGCGGTACGTAGAGGTGGGCGAAGGAGACGTCGTCGAGCCGGACGGCCACGTGCGAGCCGAACGTCGGCGACCCCGGCCGCGCGTCCACCAGCACGTCGAGCACCGCGCCGTGCGCCGCCCGCACCAGCTTGGCCTCCCCGCGCCCGGAACGGCCGTGCATGCCCCTGATCGTGCCCAGCCGCGAGCGCGACTGGCTGTCCTGGACGAACGCGGTGTGGTCGAGCCCGTGCTCCGCGGCGATCACGGCGTCGAAGGTCCTGGTGAAGAAGCCGCGCTCGTCGTGGCTCGGCGTCGGCACGAACAACAGCGCGCCCTCGAGCTCCAGCCGCTCGACTCTCATGGTGATCCTCTCATCCGGGTAGTGCCCGCAGCCGCCTGGAGGGCCGCAGCAGCGCCACGACCGACGCCCTGGCCGTACGTCGACCGGCGGCCGCCCGCATCGTCTCACCGAGCAGCACGGCGATGTAGAAGCCCGCGCTCGCGACCCTGCCCCGGCGCAGGCGGAAGAGCCGTACCCGGTTGACCGTGAGCAGCGCGGCCAGCATGGGGCTGGTCTTCGCCTCGCCGCCGATGTGCTCGATCACCGCGGCGGGCTCGTACCAGAGCGTCCAGCCCGCGTCGGCGGCCCGCAGCGCGTACTCGGTCTCCTCGCTGTACAGCAGGAACGACTCGTCCCATGGGCCGATCTCGGCCAGCGCGGTGGCCGAGATGAGCATGGCGGCCCCGGTGGCCCAGTCGGCGGGGCCGGGACGTTCGTACCGGCCGGGGTCGGCCACCATCTCGCCCAGCGCGCCGATGCGGCCCGCCAGGCGACCGCCGATCAGCGCCTCGGCGAGCGCGCGGCGCACGGTCGGCGTACGGCGCAGCGAGTGGTGCAGCACCCCCTCGGTGCTGACCAGCCGGGGCGCGGCGATGCCGGTGCCGGGGCGCCCGAGCGCCCCGGTCAGCACGCCCAGCGCGCCGGGACGCAGGCGGCAGTCGGGGTTCAGCACGAGGACCGCGTCCAGTTCGGCGAGGTCGAGCGCCGCGACTCCGGCGTTGATGGCCGCCGCGTAACCGGCGTTCCTGCCCACCCGGACGGGCCTGACGGGCAGACCGGTGGCCTGCTCGGCGAGGCGGAGCGAGTCGTCCTTGGAGGCGTTGTCCGCCACGACCACGGCCGACAGCCGTACCCCTGCCGCGCCTTCCGCCAGAGAGGCCAGGCAACCGCCGAGCACTGCCGCGCTGTTGTAGGTCACGATCACGATCGCGACTCGGGGAGAGCCTGACGTCACATGACGGCCATCGAACCCCAGCAATGGATCGTTACAGGTAACAGCGGGCACTGCCGGGGCGATGAGGGGGAGAGGGGACCAGGGGCGGGCTGCCGTAGAGACGGAGACACACTTCATGCAGGATCTGCAGGCTTTCACCTTTCGCCGGGACGAGTTGTTCCCGTTAGCGGACAAGTACTCCGACCAGTTCCGCACGGCGTCGCCGTTCCGCCACGTGATCATCGATGACTTCCTGCCGCCCGAAGTGCTGGAGCCGGTGCTCGAGGAGTTCCCCGAGCCGCGGGACGCCACCTGGCAGCGGTTCGACACCGCCCGCGAGGTGAAGCTGGCGCTGGCCGACCCCGAGCGCATGGGCCCGGCCACCCGGCACCTGCTGGCGGAGTTCAACGGGGGCGTTTTCGTCGACTTCCTGGAGCGGCTGACCGGCATCACACAACTCGTCTCCGACCCCCACTACGAGGGCGGCGGCCTGCACCAGATCCGGCCCGGCGGCTTCCTCAAGGTGCACGCCGACTTCAACAAGAGCCGCAGGCTCAACCTCGACCGCCGGCTCAACGGCCTGCTCTACCTGAACAAGGACTGGCAGGAGGACTACGGCGGCCACCTGCAGCTGTGGAACAGGGACATGACCGAGTGCGAGGGCAAGATCCTCCCGGTCTTCAACCGGTTCGTGGTCTTCGCCACGACCGACGACGCCAACCACGGCCACCCCGACCCGCTCACCTGCCCGCCGGACCGGGCGCGGCGCTCGATGGCGCTCTACTACTACTCCAACGGCAGGCCGGACGACGAGGTCACCGACGACCACACCACGCTGTTCAAGCAGCGGCCCGGTGAGGCGTGGAAGAGCAACCTCCGCCAGGTCGCCAAGCGCTGGACGCCACCCGCGCTCGCCGATCTCGTCGGCAACCGGCGGACCAGGGACACGTGAGGCGGCACGTCAGGGGCTGGTGCCTCGGCGCCGTCCTGGTCGTGCTGCTGAGCGGCTGCCAGAGCGACGGCGGCGACAGGCAGCCGGTCACCACCCGGCAGCCGCCCACCCCGTCCCCGTCCGTCTCGGCGTCGCCGTCGGCGCCGGCCGAGCGCGCCTGGCCGGGGCCCGGCAACACGGGCGTGCCCGAGGGCGTACGGCTGCGCAAGTCGGGGTCCCTGCGCGTGACCAAGAACGGCACGGTCATCGACGGCCTAGAGGTGACCGGGTACATCACGGTCGAGGCCGACGACGTCACCATCCGCAACACGCGGGTGCGGGGCACGAAGGGCTGGTGGGGGATCCTCCAGCGCGAGGGGCGTACCGGGCTGACGGTCGAGGACAGCGAGATCTTCGGCAACGGCAGGCAGCGCACCCAGTTCGGCATACTCAACCAGGGCAAGATGATCACGGTCCGCCGGGTGGACGTCCACACGATCTCCAACGGCATCCTCACCCAGCAGGGCCTGGTCGAGGACTCGTACGTGCACGACCCGAAGTACTACGACGGCGACCACACCGACATGATCATGTCGACCGGGCCGCCCGCGCCCGGCACCGAGCTGGTCATCCGGCGCAACACGGTGATCAACACGCTCGACCAGACCGGTGCGATCGCCCTGTTCCAGGACTTCGGGGTGGTCAAGGACGTGACGGTGGAGGGCAACCTGCTGGCGGGGGGCGGCTGGTCGTTGTACGCGGGCGCCGGGGTCAAGGGCACGTCCTCGAACATCAAGGTGATCGACAACGTCTTCAGCCGCCGGGTCTGGCCCAAGGGCGGCTCGGCGGGGCCCGTTTCATATTGGGATAAAGACGGGCCCGGAAATCAGTGGCAGGGTAACACCTGGGAAGACGGCGGGACGGTGCCGCCAGGATAGAGATCGTCCGCTCGATTCGTGCGGCAAATGGGAAAATTGGAATACTTGCGAATTGAGGGGAAAGCGAGTCCTTTTCGTTAAAAATACCCTCTTCGTGCTTCCGGCGTGGCTAGTCTCTCCCCTTGAGAGATCCGGCCCGAGATGCGGCCCAGGAGATTCGGCCCACGATTCGGCCCGAGATTCGGCCCAAGATTCGGCTCGGCCACGATCGGAAGGAGTTCGCCTGTGTCCAGGCATCGAAGGAGCAACAGGCGCATCGGGTGGTTATCCCTGGCCGGCGTCTCCGCGGTGGCGGTGCTGGCGGGTGGGTACGGCATCATCGTCCTCGACACTCCGGAGCCTCAGTCGTCCCTGACGGGCGCGCGTGAGGCCGGTGCCGAGGCGGGTGCCACGGCATCGCCCCAGGCGGCCGCCGGCCGCGGGCTCAGGCCGCGCGTGACCGGCACCGGCGAGCCGGGCTCCGCGAACGCCCGGTCCACCAGGGACCCCTGGCGGTGGTGGCCGGGACGGCCGACGAGGAAGCCGACCGCGCGCCCGACCCGCAGGCCGACCAGGACCCCCACCCCCACCCCGTCGGCGACCAGGACG